>JBHHYQ010000018.1:0-10026 GCA_046757595.1 Candidatus Omnitrophota bacterium | reverse complement strand
TAAGTTGATAAGAAAGGTATATCCTGAATTTGTCAGTTGGTATGAGAAAACTACAAATATAACGACTGGGGCCGCAAATAACACAGACATAATAATTCTTTCTTCGGGAAGCAGGCCCTTCTTGTGTGTAGGGTATGTGAAATCGACAACATACCTATGCAAAAAGAGCGCGCCAGCATATAAAGAAAAGATTAACATCCAAAAATCGAAAGAAGTCGGCGGGCGATATCCTTTGGCAAAGCCCTCGCTAATTTGCCTGAAAGCAAAGATATAAAGAGAAAAGAATGTAACAAGTAGGCCGAAGAATTTGAAACAAACACCTGCAATCCTGTCCTGGAACTTTGAGATATATGCCCAACCCAACATATAACAGGCAAGCCCATAGAAAAGATATAACAGAAATAGATCGAATGGTTGTTTCCACTCAATTAAACAAAAGGGCAGCCAAAGGAAAAAGTAAACCCAAGAAAGATTCAAGAGTAATCTACTTCGGCTAAAATACCAATAGGAGAAAGCGACCAACGCCACCGGCAAAAGCATTGGTATTAAAGACGGCCTGATGTAAGGAACGACAAAAACATAGAACGCCGACGCTAGAAGATAAGGAAATATCTTAAGGATAACGCCTTTTCGATCCAGGTATATTTCTTTGCCTGCCATATTTATAAAAATACTGCCAAGCAAAAGCAAGAAGCTACAAACCCAAAAAGACGGAGAAAGCCCGGCAGACGTTAAAGCCCGCGGGCCAAGATTAATCATGCCAATCAAAGGCAATAATAAAATATAAATCGCGTATATTACCGTTCCGATAATCCCGTAGATTCTCCGATATCCCTTTAGTTTATCTGTTGCTGAGTGCAAATTCGATAGCGAAAGCAAGGCTATTCCATAGAGGGTTAGGGGGAGAAATAAATAGATTGAAATGCTTTCTTCGAACCAAAAGATATTATTGACTAAAAGCCATATGCCACCGGTTAAGATACAAAGAGTTAATCCGACTTTGGATTTTAGATAATACGAAAGCGGGCCCAGGAGGCCCAATAAAATAAAAAGATATGAAAGATGTGGTTTTTGAAATCCGATAGATTCTCTCAATGTCCAAAGCAAAAATAAGCCAATCGACAAGAAATAATTCAATTTTGACTTCGCCAAATAAACAAAAGGGATAATGCCTAAGGCCCAAAGAAAGAGACCCGTAGTAAAGCCATAACTGATATGGTACATTTGGGCAACAAGCCATATCCCTGCGCCATACAATATATTTCCAAGAAAAATAAAGCTAAGACCGGCCTTTTGATATTTCGGTTTATTGCCCAAAAGATAAAGGCCTGCGAAGTGAGATGAAGCAATCGCTATAATAATCAGGATTAATTTTGCGAGATTTGGCATTTTTGTCCAATTAAAGGCAACAAAAGAGATTACTCCTATACCAATAAAAAAAGCGCCTATAGCCTGCAACACTGTGATTAATTTCAAAGAAGGTTTTTCTGGGGGCCGAATAACATCTTTTTCCTCCGGCCAAATATATAAACTTGAGATATCATTCTTCTGCCCCTCATTCAAAATGCCTTTATCGGCCCATATTCCCACCTGATTCTTCAACCAGGTAGCGAGAAATATCGACAATTTTTGTTTGTCTTGTTTTCCTTCCATAACTTCACCTCAAATTTCGGTACTGGTACACGATTAAAGATCTGTTAATAGTGTAACCATTTTGCAAATAAGCAAGATGTGACACAATTTTGATAAACGAAGTAGATTTCTCACAATTGTTTTCTATGTTTCGGAATGTGATCCCGAAACACAGAAAGATCTACAAGAATTAGATCCCTAATCGTGTGCCAGTGCCTAATTTGTAATTTTTTATTTCTTCTTTTTCTATACAATAGCCTACCTGCCGGACAGGCATCCCGCACGACGCACGACGCATTACGCAATACGAATATTATATCACCCTTTTAGTATCCGGTCAACGGCCTTAATCACATCTTCCACACGGATAGACTTAAGGCAGATAAACCCTTTGCGGCAGTTATGGGCTAAACAGGCCTCGCAGCCGGCCTTCTTATGCAAGACAACATTACCTTCCCCCAGCGGCCCCCAGCGCTGCGGGCTTAGGCCCGGCTGGGCCCGGCCGAACAAGACCACCACCGGCAGGCCGCATCCCACAGCAATATGCACCGGGCCGCTATCGGTGGAGATCATCAATGCCGCCCGGCGCAGGACACTGGCCAACTGCATCAAGGTCGTCTGGCCGGAAAGATCGATTACCTTATCACTCTTGGGGGGATTTATCAATCGGGCCAATCGGGCCGACAACCCCATATCGTCTTTACCGGAGATAATTACTATCCGGGCGTTATATTTAAGGATTATCTCCCGGCTTAGACGGGAAAAACTCTCTATCGGCCACCTGCGGGAAGGACAGCTGGCGGAAGGATGGATAACTGCCAGTCTCTCGCCCGGCCTAAGGCCGTAATTGCGAAAAACATCATCGGCCCACCGCTCTGCGTTTTCGTCTTTGGGGACAAACAACGCCTTGTCTTGTGGGGTTATCCCGATGCAACGCAACAGGCCAAGGTTGTAATCCACCTCGTGCATCTTCCCCTGATATTTGCAGTAAGGCACGGCGTCCGTAAGCAAAAAACCCAGGCGCCGGGCATAACCAATACGCCGCCTTATCCCAGCCAGGAATGTAATGAGATTTACGCGATTGGTAGAATGCAGGATAACCGCAAGGTCTAGTCTCCTGCGACGCAGGGCAAAGACGGCCTTGAGAGAACCAAACAGGCCTTTATGCCGCCTTTCTTTATCATAAACGATGACCTCGTCCAAATAAGGATTGCCGCAAACCAATTCCCGCGTCAGCGGGCTAACCATCATCGCAATATAAGCGTCGGGGAACCTGTCTCGCAGGGCCTTTATCACCGGCGTGGAAAGGACGACATCGCCGATCCTGTCCGTGCGCGCAATCAGGATACGACTAAATGCGCTCTTCATTGTTGTAACCCCCTCCACGCTCTTCCCAGTGTAGAATCTATTCCCCACAGGGAAGTGTGGGGTAATGATTGGCAACGGCCCTCACCGCCGCGGCCAGAACATCTTCTCTTTTTATCGCCCGCATACAGGCCAGATCTTTTGTCTTGCACTGCGCCTTGCCGCAGGGGGCGCAGGAAAGTCTTGCCCTTAAGGCAACACTGCGCTCCGACCAGGGGCCATACTTGTCTTCGTCGGTCGGGCCGAATATGGCCACTACCGGCCTGTCCAGATAACCGGCTAAATGCAACACCGCGCTATCGCAGCAGATGACCAACTTGGCCTGCTTAAGCAAAGCGGAAAGGCCCGCCAGTGTCGTCTCCCCGGTTAAGTCTGCGGCAGGCGGCCGGGACATCTTCGACTTTACCTCTTTGGCTATGCTGCGGTCATCCCCGTCCCCAACCAAGACCACATTCAAGTCCTGTTCCGCTAACCTATCGGCAACCCAGGCAAACCCTGCCGCGGTCCAACGTTTACCCCCGCTGCGCGCCCCAGGGGCGATAACGACATAATCTCCATATCCGTCAAAATCCCCCCATCTCTCTTGAAAAAAATGCCGCTTATAATTAGGTTCCCGGTTCCCGGTTTCCGGTTCCCGGATTTTCAAAAGGTGCCTATCGCGCATATGCATAACGCGGCTATATCTTGCGAATAACCGGTTGCCCCGTTTTGCCCCCAGGACAAAAGACAAGAGCGTCCCCCGCAGGTCTGTAACCAAGTCGCATCTTTCCCGATATAAGCCCCAGACCAGGCCTATCTTCTCCGTTAGCCCAACCTGCTTATCGTAAACGACAACCCGCCGGATAAACTTACTGCCCGCAAACACCTCCCGCGCCCGCGGCCCGACGACCACGAAAAACTCCGCCCGGGGATATCTCTCTATCAGCGCATCCAGGGCCGGCAGAGTCAAAATACAATCCCCGATATTGGTAAGACTAATAAATAATATTTTCATATCAAGATTATCGAAGATTAGACTCGGTAGCGGGACGCAAGCCTACCTGCTGCATCCGCGGTGTAGGCGAGCCTGCTGCGCCTGAGAATCAAGCAGACGGGTAAACTGGTTACAAATAACAAACTCGTTATTATGGACATCATCAAAATCCACCAGCCAAACTTTATCGCCCTTGACGCTATGTTCTAATAAATACTCAACCTCTATATCATCCGTAAGCAGGCGATGGAAAGATTCGTCATTATCAACCCTGGGCATGATCCCCAATCTTAATCTTGGGAAGGTCCTTTTTTAACCGCTTTTCTCCAGACCTTGCTATTTTATCCATCATCTTGCCTCCTATTTTTATTTTACGCAATCAATAGATCCGGCCTTTTTTGACACGTGGCCTTCAATGACTGCTCTCTGCGCCACTGCTCAATACGCCGATGATCTCCGGATAACAATACGACAGGAACTCGACGCCCCTTAAATACCTCCGGACGGGTATACTGCGGGTATTCCACCATATTTTGCTCGAACGTCTCTACTGTCCTTGACTCCAACTTACCCAATACACCGGGAATAAGGCGAACAACGCAATCTATAACGACCATCGCCGCCAATTCCCCTCCACTCAAAACATAATCTCCTATAGACAACTCCTCATTAACAAGATATTTACTCACCCTTTCATCTACGCCCTCATAACGTCCGCAGATCAAAATTATATGCCTGTATTTTGCCAACCTACGAACAATCCCCTGAGTTAAAGTCTTTCCTTGAGGAGTGAGAAGGATGACTCTTGTGTTTTGCCTCTTGCCTGCCCCGGAACGACCGGCAACATTAATCTTGCGCCTCAACATCTCCACGGCCCTAAATATCGGCCCCGGACACATTACCATCCCCGGCCCCCCTCCATAAGGACGGTCGTCGACCTTTTTATGCTTATCGCGACTGTTGTTACGCAAATTATGCGCAGCTATCTTAACCAATCCCTTCTCCTGAGCCCGCTTTATAATCGACTCTCCCAAGACCGAAGCAAACATCCCCGGAAAAATAGTAATAACATCAATGCGCATTTTTTCGATAAGACAATACTATGCCTATACGTACATCCAGCGCCTACGACACAGCGAGGCCATCCGATAAAATTAATACCACACCCTCATCTCAACACGGCGCCCTCGGCGGAGGAGGAGGCCAGTTTTGCGTAGCGGGCAAGGTAGCCGGTGGTTAGCCTGGGACTGAACGGCTTAAGCCTGGCTAATCGCATCTCTGTTTGTTGGTCTCCTATTCTTAAGCTGAGTTTTCTTGCCGGAATATCTATCTCAATAGTATCGCCATCCTGCGCTATAGCCAACATCCCTCCCCGGGCTGCCTCGGGTGTAATGTGCCCGATGCAGGGGCCGCGCGTCCCCCCGGAAAAGCGGCCGTCGGTAATCAGGGCAACATCCTTATGCAGGCCCATCCCCACTAAGGCGGCAGTGGGAGAGAGCATCTCACGCATCCCCGGGCCTCCGGCCGGGCCCTCGTATCTGATTACCACCACCGAGCCCTTTTTGACCCGGCGGCCCAAGATTGCCCGCATCCCTTCTTCCTCGGAGTTAAACACCTGGGCCGGGCCGCAAAAACGCAGCATCTTTCTGTCCACGGCAGATTGTTTTACCACGCAGCCTTGCGGGGCCAAGTTGCCGTAAAGCACGGCAATCCCCCCCTGCTTATGATAGGAGTTATTTATCGGTCGTATAACATCCGGATTATGGATTGTTGCCTTACGGGCTATTGCCTTTATGTTTTCTCCGCAAACAGTAATATTATCCTTTAGCCGGGCATTTAGCCGTTTTAGCGCCGCGGGGATGCCGCCGGCATGGTCTAAGTCTTCCATAAAGTGTTCTCCCCCGGGCCGCAGGTTGCAGATATGGGGGGTCGCGCGGCTTATCTTTTCGAAGTCGTCCAGGGTTAAGCCGACGCCGGCGGCGCGGGCAATGGCTAAAAGATGAAGCACGCTGTTGGTAGAACCGCCTAAGGCCATATCCGCGATTATGGCATTAACCAGGCTGTTGCGGTTGACGATTTTGCGAGAACTCAAACCCTGCTTAACCAGGCGAACTATCGCCTGCCCGCTTTCATAGGCCAGGCGCAACTTCTTGTTCATCACTGCCGGAGCCGTGGCGCAACCGGAAAGCGACAGGCCCATTGCCTCGGTTAAACAGGCCATAGTGTTTGCCGTATACAACCCCTGGCAGGAGCCTGGCCCGGGGCAGGCCTCTTGTTCCAGGGCGCATCTTTCTTTTTCGGTTATTTTACCCGCCCTGAACCTGCCCACGGCCTCAAAGGTATCCCGCACTAAGGAAAGCCGCCTGCTGCCTAAATGCCCGGCAAGCATCGGCCCGGCCGTAACCACAATTGTGGGGACATCTACGCGCAGAGCGCCGATGATCATCCCCGGGGTAATCTTATCGCAGTTAGTAAGCAAGACCAGGCCGTCTAAACTGTGCGCCCTGGCCATTGTCTCTATACTATCGGCGATAAGTTCGCGCGAAGGCAAAGAATAACGCATCCCCGAATGCCCCATAGCAATACCGTCGCATATCCCGGGCAGACCAAAGATAAACGGCGCGCCCTGGGCGTTTTCCACACCACGCTCGATATAACGTTCCAATGCCCGCATATGGATATGCCCGGGAATGAGGTCGCTAAACGATGAGGCAATGCCGATAAACGGCCGCTTGATATGCGAAGCCGACAACCCCGCCCCATACAACAACGCCCGATTGGGCATCCGTTCTAAACCTTTTTTTATCTTATCCGAGTGCATTGTTATCACCTTTCGGTCTTTATCTTATATATAATACTCCCCGCTACATTGGACCACTCATCGAATGTAGATTTACTTACGACCGAAATATCTGCGGGGATATGCATCGGGCGCATCAGATCATATAAACAGACCATCTCTTTTCGCCGATTCTTCGGTTTCCGCTCTACGACCAAGAAATCCAAATCAGACCCGTATCAGGCATCCCCGCGGGCATAAGACCCGAATAGATATAACTTTTCCGGCCTTGCCGCCTGAGTCAATATCCGAATTATTTTTCCAATCGTTCCCGATGAAATCATCCCAATAACTCCCTTTTCTCGATTAAACCTATCTCATAATAATCAACGGCGTCTTCCAGGATATTTCCTGCCAGTGTTCCTCGGTTACGGGCCGCCTATGCTTAGCCTTATCAAACACTAAAGGACAAAAATGCAAACAGCATCATTGCTCCTGCTTTATCAAAGATATATTTTATCCCCTTACGGCATAATCGGCGCCGGATAAAGTTCTATACCAAATCAAGCTTTACTCTACCAACAACACCAATTCGTCGCTTATCATCTTTGCCAAGCCACGTTTGATTTTTAATTGCAGGTTGGATTTTTTTTTCGATGATGGCGCATTTTCCCAACCACGGGCAAACTTTTGCCTTATCCTGACTATTCCCGGCCGTAGACAATATAGGAAGGCCTGATGAAAGTCCAAAACGGAAAACTCCCCGTCTTCTCCCGGTAGGATAACCTCTTCGGCATTTCCCTCGTAGATTACCTCTTGCGGGTTCAACACAGAGACGCGCAATCTTACTCCCCTTCTTTTTTCAGCCTGGCGGAGACAACCTTGGAAATACCCTCATCCTCCATCGTAACCCCATACATAACATTGGCCGCGGTTATCGTCTTTTTGTTGTGGCTGATTACCAAAAACTGGGAACTATGAGTGAAATCCTGAAGCAGGCGATTGAACCGATCGACGTTGGATTCGTCCAGGGCCGCATCGATCTCGTCCAATACGCAAAACGGGGAAGGCTTTACTTTGAAGATAGCGAATATCAGGGCAATGGCCGATAAAGACTTTTCTCCTCCGGACATCAACGATATATTCTGCAGTTTCTTGCCGGGGGGGCGGGCAATTATCTCGATACCGCTTTCCAGGGCATTTTGTTCGTCGACAAGGACCAGGCGGGCATCTCCTCCTCCGAACAAAAGGCGAAAGTATACCCTGAACTCGGCGTTTACCTTCTCGAATGTCTCCAAAAACATCTGGCGGGTAACCTTGTTTATTTTGGCAATCGCCTCCTTAAGAGACTGCTTTGCCAACAACAGGTCTTTTTCCTGTTTGGATAAAAACTCAAAACGTTCATTCAACTCCTCGTACTCCTCAATGGCTACCAGGTTTACCGCGCCGAAAGAGGAAACCCGCGAACGCACTCGTTCGATCTCGGCAACCAAGGCCTCTTTGTCTTCGTATAATTGCTTATCCGGAAAGTCTCCCCCCGTCTGCGCCGGATTATGCGGGAAATCGTCGATATCTATCTTATAAGACTGCCCTATCCTCTGTTTTACCGTCGAGCGCTTGAACGCAATCTCCTGTTGCCGCATATTCGATTTATTGATCTCCGCCTTGATGCCTTCGATCTCCCGTTGCAGCAAGGACGCATCCTGTTCGGCCCGTTCGCAATCGAGGCCGCGCTGTTTAAGGGCCTCTTTGGCCTGCGTTATCTTCTTGCTAACCGCTTCTTTCTTTTCCCTAACTCTAATTATCTCCTGTTGCAGATCTTCGTTTTGCAGGTTCAGGCGCTCTTTTCTCAGGCCCAGCCCGTTGATATTCTTTGCCATATCCGCAAGCAAGACCTCCCCCTCCCTCAACCTATCCCGCATCAGCTGCAAAGATCGGGAAATGGTATTCTCCCTTTCCGAAAAAGAGCTTAGCTCTGCCTTTAGCCGGGCGATAGACACATTACTTTCCTCTCTGATGCGAATGTTTCTTTCTATGTCCTTGTCCAATCCGTCTATTCTTTCCTGGTTTCCCCTGCTCTTGCGCCGACATTCCTCTATTGCCGTCTGGGACTGAGCCTGTTTGCCGCGCAGGGCCCGCAACTCTTCCGCGCCTTCGCAACACTCGATATCGATAACCTCGAGTTCCTGGGACAACTTGCGACGCTGCCCTTCCAGCCCTTCCAGGGTCGTGCGTCGGTTGTTGAACTCTATTTCCCTTTGATGGAGAATATCCCCCAACCCCGCCATCTCCTGCTCGGTAACCCCGATTGTTTCCTTTAAGGCGGAGAGCTTTTCCTCGATCTCGGCAATCTCGCGCACAACCCTTTTCATCTTTTCCCTTATCTGGCTCACATCCAGAGGGATAGGTTTAGCCTCGCAGATTACCTTATAACCATTCCCGGACCTTTCTATGCCCCTGACCTTGCTCAAGATCCCGCTTAATTGCCCCGCAGGCAACCTGTCCAAAAGAAATACCCCGGAAAGAACCTCGGAGATATCTTCATATTGCAGTTTTAGTTTTTCCAAAAACTCCAATTGCGACTTAAGGCTTAACCTTTGGTTTTCCCGGGACCGAACCGCCCCTTGCAGGCCTTCGATCTCGCGCCTATCCCTTTGTAATTTCAATCTCTTGTCGTCTTCTTCTTGGGATAATTTTTCCAGAGCGGATTTTAAGATACCCAACTCGTCTTTTACCTTCCCTATCTGTGAATCAAAAACAGTCCTTTCCTGAGTAATCTTCTCTCGTTCTATATTAAGCCGCCTGTCCCGGGCAAGCAAATTAGAGATACGCAGGTTAAACCCCGATAATTCGTTATTGAGGCCGGCTTCATCCTGAGCAAAAGACAAGATTTGTTTTTTGGCCACCTCTATTCCATCCTGGGCATTTTTTATCTCGCGGGCGGACAAAGACAATATCTCTTCTTTTTGGTCCAGCTCTTTCTCCTTTTCTCCGCGCCGGCCGGACATCTCCGCCAGCTCCTTGTCCATCTCTTCCGCCTTCTCCCGATCCAGGCCCTGTCTCTTTTTCGCCCTTTCGCCCTCATCTCTTAACCTTATTATCTCCGTCTCCGCCTCCTTAATCCGTTCGTTATTTATATTGATGAACTCGCTATTTTTATCCAATATGTTTATCAAAGCATACTCTTCGTCCTTATCCTGGTTTATCTCCGTTTCCAAAGACAGCATCTGCAAACGTAGGCCCTGCAGCCGCTCGTTGGCCGCCTTAAGATCTCGGC
>JBHHYQ010000017.1:0-10634 GCA_046757595.1 Candidatus Omnitrophota bacterium | reverse complement strand
CGGGCAAAATCCTGGCTTCTAAATCGTACATTAGTAAGTCAAGGGTTAATAATATTGCGCCCGAATAATATTATCTATCCGAATCAAAACAGGATATCCCGCTGCCGCTAAAGCCCCAAATTATCTACCACCATTTCTACCGCCATCCTTTTGACCCAGCCCACCTTTCCGTCGCCGCGGCTTATCTTGGCCCAGCCGGCCCTTTCGCCCACGATATCCACGGCCGCGCCTTCATAGACGGTAAAATGGCGGGTAGAGTTATCCCGCGGCTCGAAGCCGGCCGCGGCCTCTTCGGCCACGATTATCGCCCGGCGGTTGTCGTAAGAGGCCCGGCGAACGAAAGAGAACAAGCCCAGGAAAAATAGCAAACAGAGGAAAATAAGCAAAGCAAGTATCTGTCCTCTTTTCGCGGCAAGGCATAGGCGCGCGGCAAACAATAAAAGGGACAGAATATAAACCACAGACAGAAATATGGCCAGGCCGTCCAGGGTAAGGCCGCCGAACAATATATCCGTTAGGCGCGACAGCCAATGCCTCTGCCCCACCCCGCTGCTTTGTTTGACCAAAGAACGGGCATATTCGTAATTTGCCCGCAGGTCTCCGTCGCGGGGCATAAACCGCCGGGCGCGTTCGTAATTCAATATCGCATAGCCCAGCTTCCCCAACCTAAAATAACAATTGCCCAAATTATAATAGATATTGCCGGCCTCAAGGCCCATATCTATCAACCGGTTATACTCCCCGGCGGCATCGAGATACCTCTGTTGTTCGTAGAGGCTGTTGGCCTTATGAAAGATATACTGCGGGCTTGGCTCCTGGCCAAAGGCCAGCTGGCCTAACAAAAGGTAAATTATGGCAAGAGATAAATATTTCATCGATTTCACAATGTATTCTCTCACACCGTTAATGAGACAAAAAGCGACAATCAGACTGTGTCACAATTCAAAAAAACCGCTTTTCCAGTAAATTTTCTGCCACTTTTATGAGAGAATTGGCATCTTTGTGGGATATGTCATTATTTTTTGGCTTAATAATAACATAATTCCTCCACTTTCAGGATATACGGTTAATTGTGACACAGTCTGATTGTCGGTTTTTGTCTCATTAACGCAGGTAGGGGGCGTATTACAATAGGCCCCCTACGATTATAATCCATGTTGTGGTTTCCGTTCCAAAATGTTTATCGCCTCTTTCAACAAGCCTAACGCCTCTTTCATCTGTTTTGCCCCGAATTCCGCCGGGGCGAACTTGGCCATATCGCAGTCCCGAAACAGCCTCTTCAGTTTAACCGCAACCTCTTCCCCGGCACCCTGCGGCCGCAAGACATTATCCACGAATTCCTCGGTTATCCCGGCCGAGGGCAGATGAAATTTATCTCCCAGGTATCCCCGCAGGCTGCGGGAAAGACAGGAGTAGAACTCCTGCGGGCTGCCCCCGCGCGATAATACGGCGCGGACATCGCGCAGCCCCCGACGGGCTGTCTTAGGGGCGCGCAGGCTGCGGGCATATTCCACATCCGTCTTTATCCGCTGCGTCTTCTTGTGCCATCCGACAAAGATAAGCAGAGAAAGCAAAGCAAATAATTGACAGCACCAAAACCAAAGGCGGTTGTAGATATGCCGTCCCGGCCTTCTCAATCGGCCCAAAGAGGTCTTGATATAGATAATATCCCGCCCCAGCTCCTCGCGCGAGACAATACGGTTTTCTCCCGCCGGGGCCTCGATAATCTTTATCCCCTGCTGCTGCCGGGGCCGGGAGACCTTTATCGCTATCGGCCCGCGGGACAGGATATGATATTCGCCGTCATCGGGATTGAAAAAGACGAAATCCAGGGAAGGGATCTCTTTAATCTCTTTCTCGGGTATCAGTACCTGCTCGAATGTCTTTTCCTGTTGTCCCTGGCTGACCTGCGGGTCATAGGTCTTGAAGCCTTTTAAGGAAGAAAGGCGGGGAGGAGAAACGGTCTGAAAATTACCCCGCCCCTGTACGGTCATCTTTAATGTAATTGGGTCGCCCAACTTGACCTCTCTCGGCGAGGCCTGGACATAAAGATCGAAGTTGCCCACTGCCGGTTTGGCCCCGGGCCGGGGATTTCCCTCCGGCAAAGGCAAGACCTTGATTTCCAGAGGAACGGAAGACACGGTTATCGGCCGCGTCCGATAACCGCCGAAGAAGCCGCCAAAGAAGTCGTCGTCGAAAAAATCATCGAATAATGCCCCGCGGCGGCGGCTCCTTTGCGTCCGCACCAATAAATTACAACGGATATCGGCCGGCCCTAAACTCAGCTCTCCCGGGCGCGTGGCAAAAACAGAGGTATTGAATTCCCAGACATCATACATCGCCCCCTGCATAACCTGACGGTAATGCTTATAGTCTTTAAACTTCTCTGCGGAAAACCCCTGGTGGGCAAACTGAGGATATTGGATGTCCCTAATCGACAGGTTGTTGACATAAAATTTTATCTTTAAGGGGATGACCTCGTTTACATAAACCTTTTTCTTGCCAGTCTCCATAGTCGCGAAGACGCGGTCGTCCAGGCCAGAACTCGGTTTCCCCGAAGGAGAAAAAGCAGGCGCGCCTGACTGCCGCGGGACAGATGCGCCGGAACGAGAGATTACCCGCACGGTCAAAGGTTGCGAGGTATAAGCCTTTCCGTTATATTGCGCAGAAAACGGCCCTAAGGTCCATGTCCCGGCCTTGAGCGGGATAAGCAGATAATTATGGGCAACCGAGCTAAATACCCGGCCGTTGGTTATGGAGACCATCTTAGACGGCCCCAGGTAACGCGCCTGGAAGCCGTCCAGGGCAGAGAGTTGCGGGGCAGGGACATCCTGGGCGCCTTGAAAACGCAGGCTTAACTGCGCTGTCTCGCCCAGGGCTATCTCCTCTTTATCTATCGATGCCGTAAAGCTTATGTCTGCGGCGTAACAGAAACCGGAGGGCAGAGAGCAGAAGGCCAGAGAGGAGAGACAGAGGGCAAAATGCAGAAGGTAAAGGACAAAAGATATTCTTTTGTCGCAGAGAAGATACTTATTTTTTTTTACGCGATACGCCCCTGACATAGGCGCCAACTTTTTCTCTGCCTGAGACAAAAATGACATTGTCTATGCTGATTTATCTGAAGGCGCAGTAGCGCAAAATTCCTGTAATCTCCGCATTCCTTTTTCTATGTCCTGCGAACCGGTAGCAAAGCTAATGCGGATATAATCATCGCAACCAAATGCCGCGCCGGGGATAGCGGCGACATATTTTTCTTCCAGTAACTTACGACAAAATTCCTGAGATCTTAGGCCTGTTTTGGAAATATTGCAAAAAACATAAAATGCTCCCCGGGGCCTTACATAGGGCAATCCTATCTTGTCCAGAAGGCTTAAAATAATCTTCCTCCGGCGGGCAAACCGTTCGGCCATTTCCCTCAACCATTCCCCATCCGAAGAAAGCGCGGCCAAAGCAGCCATCTGCGCCACGGAACAGGCGCAGGAGGTAGAATGATCCTGCAGGCGCCCGATGGCGGAAACGACATCTTTGTTACCGCCCAAATATCCTATGCGCCAACCGGTCATTGCATAGGCCTTAGATACCCCATTTACGGTAAAGGCCAAATCATATATCTTTTTCCCTAATGAAGCGATAGATATATGTCGGCCTTCATATACGATATTTTCGTATATCTCATCGCTGATAACCGCTATATTACGCTCTACGCAGATATCGGCGATATCCTCCAATTCATTCTTATTATAGATATATCCTGCGGGATTACAGGGAGAGTTCAAAATCAGCAATCTTGTGTATTGGCTAACAAGTTGTTTCAGGCGACAGGGATTAAGCTTGAAAGAGTTATCTTTATCGCCACAGGCGATTATCGGGGCGCCTCCGGCGAACTTCACCATCTCCGGATAACTAACCCAATAGGGGGCGGGGATTATAACTTCATCGCGACTATCGACTAAGGCCTGAATTAAATTAAACAAACACTGTTTGGCGCCGTTAGCGACAAAAACCTGTTCCTGCTCATAACAAAGATTATTATCTCGTAGGAATTTTTTTCGAATTGCTTCTTTAAGCTCGGGAATGCCCGAAGAGGGGGTATAACGGATAAAATTTTCCGCTATTGCTTTATTCGCCGCCTGTCCGATGTATTGCGGGGGGGCAAGGTCCGGTTCTCCGGCCGCAAAATTGACAATATCCAGGCCATTGGAGCGCATCTTCTTTGCCCGGGAGGTTATCGCCAAAGTCGCAGAAGGAGAAAGATTAGAAATTCTTCGGGAAAGGCCGATCATCTGCAATGTATCCAGAAATAGTTATGAGTACCTAAATTGTAGATTAGTAAATCAAGGGTTAATAAAATGTCAAATTTCCAGAGTAAAATTTTAACATTTTGTTTTTGCGCTTCGGAACATAGCTCCGAAGCGCGCCCTCATCATTACCTCAGGATTGATTTCGAGACAATCGTTAAGATCCTCATCGGGCGGAAAGCCCCGAAACACATTAAACGGCGCGCTAAGGCCACTGTTATTTTTTCCTAAAAAATCGGCGCAATCCACCCAAGAAACTCTTGGGGGAATCTTTATCTTTCGTCTCCTTTTTCTTCGGACGTTCTTCTCTTTTATCTTCGGCGCTACCGGTAACTTCGGTTTTGGTTTTAAGCCTATCCCGCTTTTTGATTTTACTATCCCCAGCATTGGCTTTAACGGCAAGATTGACATTGCCCTTGGCATTATCAGCCTTAACCTCGACTTTAGCTTCGGCATCGGAATTTTCCGTAAGCTCCAACAAGGCCATTTCGGCATTGTCTCCCCGACGACGATTATAAAGCATAATACGGGAATAGCCACCTTTGCGTTCGGAAAACTTGGGGGCAATCTCGGAAAACAGCCTGCTAACCAAACTATGGTCCCGTAATATCCTGTAGGCCTGTCTTCGGGAAAAAAGATCTCCCCGCTTGCCCCAGGATATGAGGCTTTCGACAAGCGGACGGACCGCTTTTGCCTTCTGTCTGGTAGTTTTTATCCTGCGATTGATAATCACCGACCGGACCAAAGATAAAATCAATGCCTTTCTTTTGCTGTAAGAAAGGGACAATCTCGATTTGTGTAATCTATGTCTCATTTTTTTCTTATCCGGCTTATGTCTACATCCATCCCCAGGCTTAACCCCATACCGGCTAACAACTCTTTTATTTCCGCAAGGGATTTCTTCCCAAAATTACGCAACTCCATTAAGCTGCTTTCGGTTTTCCTGACCAATTCGCCAATTGTCTTGATGTTCGCATCCTTAAGGCAATTGGCGCTGCGCACGGAAAACTCCACCTCGGACACGGAAAGCCTAAGCTTATCATAAAGCTCAGACTCTTCAGAGGTCATAAACTCTTCTTCGTCGTCGTCTTCCTCCGGCAATTGTCCAAAATTCACAAATACATCCAGGTGCCTCTGTAATATATTCGAGGCATACAGAAGGGCATCCCTGGGGGTTATGCTTCCATTGGTCATTACTTCCAATATCAACTTATCGTAATCCGTACGTTGCCCTACACGCGTGCTCTCTACATAAAAGTTGACATTCTCTACGGGGGTAAATACGGAATCCACGGCAATCAACCCAATATCCTGCCCCTCTTTTTTGTTCATATCCGAAGGGACATAACCGCGCCCCCGGTTAACCTCGAGCTCCATATTAAATTTCACATCTTCGGTAAGCGTGGCAATGTGATGATCGGGATTAAGTATTTCTACGGACTCATCAGTAATAATGTCCGAGGCCTTAACCTCTTTTTTCTTGTCCGTTTTTATATAAATCATCTTGGGTGTGCGGACATAAGAACGTAAAACTATCTGTTTTATATTCAGGACTATCTCAGTAACATCCTCCATTACTCCGGGAATAGCGGAAAATTCATGAGATACGCCGTCTATCTTGACCGAGGTAATCGCAGCCCCCTCAATAGAAGAAAGAAGCACTCGTCTCAAAGAATTACCCAAAGTAACACCATACCCCTTCTCGAAAGGCTCGGCGATAAATTTACCATAATTATCATTGTAGCTTTTCTCTTCGCACTCCAAACACTTTGGCATCTGAAAGTCTCGCCACTTTATCCCCATTGACCCCTCCCCTCTCTGTCCTCTGCATTTATTTGGAATACAGTTCTACTATCAACTGTTCCTCTACAGGTAACTGTAAATCCGATTTTTCCGGAAGCCGCAAAACCTTAACCTTAAAATTATCGCCGTCTATATCCAACCAGGAAGCCTTGGGCCAATCCTGGGTAATTTCTATCGCCTGTTTTATGTTTTTACGCAATTTGTCATCGGGCCTCAGTTCAAGGACGTCTCCCGGTTTTACCAAATAAGAAGGAATGTTCACGCAGCGGTTATTTATATAAATATGCCTATGGCTTACGATCTGACGCGCCTGGTTATGCGAGACGGCGAATCCGATGCGCAAAATAACGTTATCTACCCTCCTTTCCAAAATCTGAATCAATACCTTGCCGGTGATGCCTTTGGCTCTGGCCGAGATACGAAAATAATGACGGAATTGCTTTTCCATGACACCATACATTCTTTTCACCTTTTGCTTTTCCCTCAACTGCAAAGCATAGTTAGACGGCTTTCTTCTGCCTGTTTTTCCATGTTCCCCCGGAACATATCCCCGACGGCTAAATGCGCACTTGTCGCTAAGGCAACGCGCGCCTTTCAAAAATAGCTTCGCCCCTTCTCGGCGGCAAAGCCTGCATGAACTTCCGATATTTCTCGCCATCTAACCTCTCCTTTCAGACCCTTCTTTTCTTTTTCGGGCGACAACCGTTATGGGGGACAGGAGTAACATCCCTTATCAATTTCACCGCCAACCCCCCGGCCTGCAGCGCCCTGATAGCCGATTCTCTGCCTGACCCCGGACCTTTTACATAAACATCTATCTCCTTCAATCCCATATCCTTTGCCCTTTTGGCGGCATCGAATGCCGCCCGCTGAGCGGCAAAAGGCGTAGATTTTTTGGAACCGCTAAACCCTACGGACCCCGGAGCGGACCAAACCAAAACATTTCCCTGTTTATCGGTAATCGTAATTATCGTATTATTAAAAGAAGCCTGGATATGCGCTACCCCGCTGGTAACGTTAATCGTCTTCTTTTTTTTTCGACCAACCTTCTTTTTGCGAACCTTCTTTTCAGCCATTATAACGCTCCCTGTTTACTGTTTATCAAAAATCTCCGCTGATTATTTATTTTTCTTTATCATCGTCATATTACGTCGCGGCCCCTTTCTCGTGCGGGCATTGGTGCGCGTGCGCTGCCCCCTCACCGTAAGACTGCGCTTATGGCGCAGGCCGCGATAACAACCGATGTCCATAAACCTCTTGATGTTTTGGGAGATAGCCCGACGCAGGTCTCCCTCGACATTATAATCCTTCTGGATTACTGCCGTTATCCGCGAGACCTCTTCGTCGCTAAGGCTCTTGGCGCGTTTACCTGCCTCTATATTCGCGGCGGCAAGGATATTTTTTGCCGTAGCCCTCCCCACGCCATAGATATAACAAAGAGAGGTATCTATACGTTTTTCCTTGGGTATATCCACACCTAAAATCCTGGGCATATCGTCTCCTTGATAAAATGGGGGGGGTTTTCAACTCAACAAACCCAATAAACTCAACAAACTAACTCAATAACTCAATAAACTCAATAAACTCAATTATCCCTGTCTCTGCTTATGTTTGGGATTGGAACAGATGACATAAACCTTCTTTTGCCTCTTGATAACCTTGCAATTTATACAAATTCTCTTTACCGACGACTTAACTTTCATAGTAATATCTTCGTTAATGAGACAAAAACCGACATTGTCGGTTTTTGTCTCATTAACGAAGAGACATTATTTACACCTGTAAACTATCCTCCCCCGCCCCAGGTCATAGGGAGAGAGCTCCAATTTTACCTTGTCGCCGGGGAGGATGCGGATAAAATGCATCCTAATCTTGCCGGAGACATGGGCCATAACGATATGCTTATTCTCCAGCTCGACCTTAAACATTGCATTTGGCAAGGCCTCTTTTATCACCCCTTCCACCTCTATCAGGTCTTCTTTCATAGCCTGGTAACTATCTCCGCGCCGCAATCCCCCACCACGACCGTATGCTCGAAATGCGCCGAGGGCAACCTGTCTTTGGTTACCGCGGTCCATCCGTCGGGCAGGACCTCCGTCTCCCACCCTCCCATATTAAGCATCGGCTCTATGGCCAGGACCATCCCCTTCCTGAGGCGCATCCCCTTGTCCCGCCGTCCGAAATTGGGGATCTCGGGATCCTCGTGGATATTGCGGCCGATGCCGTGCCCGGTAAAACTGCGCACTACGGAAAAACCGCAACTCTCCGCATAGCGCTGTATGACATAGGATATATTGGAAAGGAAATTCCCCGCCTTTGCCTGTTTGATGCCCAATTCTAATGCCCGACGACCGGCCTGAAGCAATTTCCTGATCTTTTCGCTAATCCGGCCCACGGGATAAGTAACCGCGCCATCGGCGAACCAACCGTTCAACCCCACGCCCACATCCACGCCAACCACATCCCCCTCCCGCAGGATCTTCTCGTCCGAGGGTATGCCGTGGATAACCTCTTCGTTTACGGAAATACAGCTGTTGGCGGGAAAAGAACGGTAGCCCAGAAATGCGCAACGCCCCCCCGCAGCCTCTACATTATCTTTTATATAATCGTCCAGGTCGCAGGTCCTGACCTCCGGCGCAATCCTCGCCCGCACATCGGAAAGGACCCGGGCAACTATCTTCCCCGCCTGCCTTATCTGTTGGATATCCGGGTCCGACTTTATCTTAACCATTTGAGTTACTTGAGTTTATTGAGTTTATTGAGTTACTTGTGTTAAAATATTTCAACTCAACAAACTCAACAAACTAAGGTAGTAATGCGGTTTTTATTTTCTCGAATACTATCACAGAGTCGTAATTGGCATCCAGTTCCAGCATCTTATCCTGGCGGCGATAATAATCGGATAACGCCTTGGTCTGCCCGAGATAAACCCGCAGGCGGTTCTTTATCGCCTCTTCTTTATCGTCGCTGCGCTGGTAAAGGCTGCCCTGACAAAGATCGCATGCCCCTTCTTTTTTGGGGGGCATATTCCTGATGTGATAATTAGTGTGGCACTTAGAACAAACCCGCCGCCCGCTAAGCCGCTGGATAATCACCGCTTCGTCGGCGCGAAGATAAAAGACATAATTCAGGAGAATATTCTTACGAGATAGTATCTTATCCAGTGTCTCGGCCTGGGATGCATTACGGGGAAAACCGTCCAAAAGAAACCCGTTTTTCATATCCCGGGCAAATCGTTGTTCCAACAGCTCGATTACCAGGCCATCCGGAACAAGGTCCCCTTTTTCCATATATTCTTTGGCCCGCAGGCCCAAAGGACTGCCGGCAGCCACGGCCTCGCGCAAGAGGTTGCCCGTAGAAATATGGCTCAAGCCAAAATAATCTTGCAATAATTTAGCCTGCGTCCCCTTGCCGGCCCCCGGCGGCCCCAAGAGTATTATGTTCATTTATGATATCCCGTATCGTATTGCGTATTGCGTATTGCGTATTGCCTGCCTGCGGCAGGCAATCTTTCAATATAATTAGTCCCCTTCGGGGACTAATTATATTGCTGTTTTTTTACGCACTACGCACTACGCACTACGCAATACGCACGACGAATCCTCACCTTCTTCCCCTTATCCTCCCCGTCTTCATAAACCCTTCGTAGTTGTGCATAATCAGGTTGCTCTCTATCTGGCGCATCGTATCCAGCATTACCCCTACGATAATCAGTATCCCCGTGCCGCCGAAAAACGAGGCTACGAGATAGGGGACATCGAGCCAGGCCATTATCAGGTCGGGAAAAATAGCGATAAAGGCGATAAACAACGCCCCGGCCAGGGTTATTCGCGTCATCACAAAGTCCAGATACTCTGCCGTGGGCTTTCCCGGCCGGACCCCGGGGACAAACCCCCCGTATTTTTTCATATTCTCGGCGATGTCTACGGGGTTAAAGACAATAGCCGTATAGAAATAGCAAAAGAATATTATCAGCAGGGCAAAGACTATCGTATACAACAAATGCCCGCGCACCAATGCCCCGGCCAGGCGCTGAAATGCCGGATGGGGGATAAATGTAGAAACCGTGGCCGGAAAAAGGATTATCGAACTGGCAAAGATAATCGCGATAACCCCGGACTGATCGACCTTAAGCGGCAGATATGTGCTCTGGCCGCCGTAGACCCTTCTTCCTACCACACGGCGGGCATACTGGACCGGGATCTTGCGCTGGGCCTGGGTTATCCCGGTTACGGCAAACACTACCGCCACCAGCAAGACCGCCATCACCAAAAGCGTAAACGGCGAAAGCGTGCGCCGCTCGGGAGAAAAAGGCGAGATCAATGTCCACAACTGGCTTAAGGCCGTGGGGATGCGAGAAACAATACCTGCGGCGATAATCAGGGATATGCCGTTACCGATACCCCGCTCCTGGATTTGCTCGCCCAGCCACATAATAAAGATAGTCCCGGTGGTTAAGGTAAGCATGGTCAGGAGGCGAAACCCCAGGCCGGGAAACATCACTATCCCTTCGCTAAGACGGGTGGAGTTCTC
>JBHHYQ010000016.1:0-10879 GCA_046757595.1 Candidatus Omnitrophota bacterium | reverse complement strand
GGATTACATCCTTCGGCTTGACCGGCAATCCAACCTTGTAGGTTGGATTAGTCCAATGAATTTTGCCAAGAACTGATGTGATAGCGCGCTAATGCATTAAGTCCCTTCCTGCCAGGAAGATAAATACTTCTTCTGCCGCGGAGTCAATGTATCTATTTTTATCCCCAATGATTTTAGTTTAATCCGGGCGATGTCACTGTCTATCTTTTCCGGGACATTATAAACCTTGCTTTCCAGGCGGGAATGATTCTTTCTGATATACTCGCAGCACAAGGCCTGGTTGGCAAAAGACATATCCATTACCTGGGAAGGGTGGCCTTCGGCCGCGGCTAAGTTTATCAACCGCCCCTCGCCCAAGACATAAATCCTGCGGCCGTTTTTCAAATAATATTCCCGCACAAACTCCCTAATCTGGCGCAGGCTGCGGGTTACCTTTTTCAGTTCGGCGATGTCCAGCTCGACATTGAAGTGGCCGGAGTTGGCGACAATCGCCCCTTGTTTCATCTTGAGGAAATGTTCAGTGCGGATAACCGAGACATCTCCGGTCAGGGTTACGAAGATATCGCCGATACGCGCGGCCTGGGCAATAGGCATCACCTGATAACCGTCCATATTAGCCTCTAAGGCCCTTAGGGGGTCAACCTCGACCACGATGACCTTGGCCCCCAGGCCCTGGGCGCGCATTGCCACGCCCTTACCGCACCAACCGTATCCGCAGACCACGACATAGAGCCCGGCAATCAGACGGTTGGTGGCGCGGATTATCCCGTCTATCGTCGACTGCCCCGTGCCGTAACGGTTGTCGAAAAAGTGTTTGGTGCAGGCGTCGTTTACGGCCACGATAGGATATTTGAGCGCCTTATCCTTTTCCATCGCCTTGAGGCGGATAACCCCGGTGGTCGTCTCCTCGGTCCCGCCCCAGATTAGTTGGGAGTTGGGAGTTGAGAGTTCGGAGTTTTTATGTATTGTGGAAACCAGGTCCGCGCCGTCGTCCATCGTGATATTTGGGCCGGCGTCCAATACGGCCTTAATATGGCGATAATAGGTCTTATTGTCCTCTCCTTTAATCGCAAATACGGGGATCTTGAGATATTTTACCAGGGCCGCGGCCACATCATCCTGGGTAGACAAAGGGTTGGAGGCGCACAAGGACACTTCGGCCCCGCCGGAGACCAGGGCGGCCATCAACCCGGCCGTCTCCGTGGTCACATGCAAACAGGCGGCCAAGCGCGCGCCCTTCAGCGGTTTTTCCCTCTTGAATCTCGCCTCGATAGCCGCAACCACCGGCATATTCTGCCGCGCCCACTCGATACGCAACTGCCCCTTTTTCGCCAAGTTCAAAT
Organism: Candidatus Omnitrophota bacterium; assembly: GCA_046757595.1. Taxonomy (GTDB): domain Bacteria; phylum Omnitrophota; class Gorgyraeia; order Ghiorseimicrobiales; family Ghiorseimicrobiaceae; genus JBHHYQ01. The sequence continues at coordinate 9,536 of JBHHYQ010000016.1, read as the reverse complement.
CCTTGATATCATATTTCATCTTCCCTCCATAATTATCAATTCTTCTCTATCCTGTTACTCTGTTCTTTCCAGGCAAAAACATAAATCCCTCCCCGAACCATAAACAACCCCAGCGCCGCGCCGAAAAATGCCGCGACGGATATTTTGGTCGCCAGCCAAAGGACAACGGCCATAATCGCATAACGTAGAAATAAGCCGGCGAAGATAAAGATAATGTTCGGGCGGCGGCTGTTTACCGCCTCTACCTTTAACCCCAGCAGAACAAAATTACCTGCGGCGGTTATCGTCCCCAAAATCAGGCCAAGGACGAAATCGAATTTCGCCAGCGCTAATGCCGGCAGGCAGAATATCCCGGCGAGGATAAAACTACAAACTATTATCTTTTTCTGAAATGATTGCATATTATCCCGTATTGCCTCGTGCGTAGAAAGCAGAAAAGTAAAACGCTAATGAGACAAAAACCGGCCTTCAGACTGTGTCGCAATTCAAAAAACCCGCTTTTCCAGGAAATTTTCTGCCACTTTTATGAGAGAATTGGCATCTTTGTGGGATATGTCATTATTTTTTGGCTTAATAATAACATAATTCCTCCACTTTCAGGATATACGGTTAATTGCGACACAGTCTGAATGTCGGTTTTTGTCTCATTAAGGTCTCTGGTCTTGCTCTGCGCTCTTGTGATCTGTTATTATACTCTTATACGCTCCGGTAAATCCGCCTACTACACCAAAGACAAGAAAAACCACCGTCCACAGTGGCCGGGTATGCAGATGCTTATCCAAAAACATCCCGACAAAAACCGCAATGACGATAGATACTACTATCGTAAGCCCCAGATGCGAAACAAGGGTAAAGTCGTAAAAAAAACTATCCTTCCCGGCCATAGGCATCCGCCCCATAAATCTAATCCAAACTACGAGCTTGAATTAGATTGAATTCAATATATCATCGACTACCTGCCGAGGATTATGCGCCTCCAGCACCGGACGGCCGACCACGATATAATCGGCCCCGGCCCGGCGCGCCTGTCGAGGAGTCGCCGAACTTTTATGGTCATCAACCCCCGTCCCCGGCGGCCTTACCCCCGGGCTGACGGTAACAAACCCTGAGCCAAATTCATCGCGGATAGCCCCGGCCCCGGCCACCGAAGCCACAACACCATCCAGGTCGGCGTCTTTCGCCCGCCCAGCCTGAGAAAGAACGTATCTTTCTATTTTACCCCTTTTATTGCTGCTTGTCAACAAGGTAATGCCTAAAATCAAAGGCGCGGCTATACCCAGGCGGTTTTTTTCTTTGTCTCTTGCCTCTACGGCCCGGCGCATCATCTCCCGCCCACCCTGAATATGCAAAGTCAACATCGCAACCCTCAGGCGAACAGCGGCGGCCACGGCATTTGCCACCGTATTGGGAATATCATAAAACTTAAGGTCCAAAAAAACATCCGCTCCCTTCTTCCGAACCATTTTGACCGCCCGCGGACCGTAAAGAGTAAACAACTGGCTGCCAACTTTAAATATCTTTACCTCAGGATAAAGCAGGCCCACCAACTTCTCAGCCCGACTTAACCTATCTACATCTAAGGCAACTATCAATTTCGCCATATCGTTTATTCAAACTCGTGTTACTTATTTTGTGTCGATACGCGGCCTTGGGCAATTTTTGACTTTCTGTCTTTTGCCCATCGGCCGCATAAGGCATAGAGGTAAATAAAGCCGCAAAGGAAACCTATCAACGCCAGAAAGCCAAAGTTCAACAAAGATGTGGCTACGGCAATATCCTGAGAAACCCCAATCTTGCCAAATAAAAATGCGCTGCCCATATCCCTGACCCCCAACCCACCTATGGAGACAGGGCAAACGGATAATACGGCAATGATCGGAACGAAGACAAACAGATAGATTAAGTTTAATCGCGCGCCCAGGGCGAGAAAAATATAACAATAGCCAAAAATAAATAATACCTGAATCGCCAAAGACAAAACAAGCGCCTTTGCCAATACGGCCGGCCTGCCGCGAAAATAAAACACCTCTCCCTGCAACCGGATGATTTTTTCTCTCAGGCCGCGGAAGGGAATAAAACGTTGCAGGTAAGAAAACGCGGTTTTGTCAAAGGCGACGGCCGCGACAGCAAACAAAAAAACAAATAACAACAACACGGGCCAAAACAGGCCCAGGCCGCGAATATAAGAATAGCCTATGGCTATAGACAAAAGCGCGATTAACCCTAATGCGACAAAACCGGTCAACCTGTCTATGAGCACGGTTGCGGCGATCTCTTTTGTCTTGCGGCTGTGGTTGGTCAAATCCAAAATGCGCACTACATCGCCGCCCACAGCGGAAGGCATAAACAAATTAAAAAAAATACCTCCGAGATAGGAAACGACCAACCGTTTTATCGGAGGGAAGACCTTGACGCTGCTCAATAATATTCGCCAGCGGAAAAATCCTATTATGTATATCGCGCCAAATAACAACAACGAAATAAAAAGATAAACTACATTCGCCCGGGAGACAACCCCAATAATCCGGCCCGGATTAATCCAACGAAATAATAATAATAATAATGCTACTGTAACGGCAATCCTCAATAATAAAGAAAATATTCGCTTCAAGTCTGCTCCGATAAATATTTCTGGGCGCTATAAGCGGCGATTGCCCCTTCGGCGCAGGCCGTAATTACCTGTCGCAAGGCCTTGCGCCGACAATCTCCAGCGACAAATAACCCCTTTCGCCCCGCCTGCATCCGTTCATCGCTGATAATATGCCCATGTTCGTCTTTACCCGGCAAATTGCCAAGAAATCCCGTAGCCGGGCTGCGCCCGACATAAACAAATACCCCGTCGCAAGGAACGGCCTGTTTTTTGCCGTCTTGGGTGTTTTTTAAAATAACGGCCTGAACGCGCCCCGGGCCTTTTATTGCCTCTACTTGCGAATTCCAGCGAATCTCGATAAGATTATTTTCTCTGGCCCGTTGGGACAAAATCTCCGTCGCCCTAAACCTATCCCGGCGATGAACAAGGAAAACCCGGCGGGCAAAGCGCGTGAGAAACAACGCCTCCTCTACCGCGGTATTGCCTCCGCCGACCACACAAACAACCTTGTTGCGATAGAGGGGGGCATCGCAAGTAGCGCAGTAAGACACCCCCCGGCCTGTCAATTCTCGCTCCCCGGGGATGTCTAATATTTTCGGCCCCGAGCCCACGGCAACAATCACCGCCCGGGATGTATAAAATCCGGATGCTGTCTTAATCTGCCATTTACCAAAATTATGCTTAAGGCCTACGACCTCATCGCGAACAATATCCACCCCTAAATCTTTGACCTGACGTTCCATATTCGCCGCCAGGCCTGCAGAAGAGGTATTGCCGGCCCAACCCGGATAATTCTCGATTGTCTCTGTGAGCAATATCTGGCCTCCGCAAGACTGCCTTTCCAAAATAAGCGTTTTTATCCTCGCCCGCCCGGCATACAACCCGCTGGTAAGCCCCGCCGGGCCGGCCCCGATAATAACCAGAGAATTATCGAAATTCACAGAATTCATAACGGCGCGCTGTCACATTAGTTACCGATAGAAGACAAAAAGAAACATAAAATTATTAACCCTTGACTTGTTAATGAGGCAATTTAGAAGCCAGGATTTTGCCCGTAGGCACGTCAATGAGGAGCAACGCAGCATACGGGCAAAAGACGGCTTATAAATTGTACATTAGTAAATCAAGGATTAATAATAATACTTTAATCTTTCTTGCGCTCTTTGCGCTCTTTGCGGTTTAAAAAGTTTTTGGCTCTTTATACTTTACCTTTTAGGCGACGGCTAAAAGGTAAAGTATATTTCCTGGCAGCAACTAATTTTACAGCGCGGTAGTGGGCTATATTACGATACCTAACTCGATAAATATGAGCTGCGCGCAAGCGGGGCAGATAATACCCGCTGAAATCCCAACCCCCGGCTTATGTTTTCGTATTCTTTAAATTCTTCGAGAGAGAGAAACCTTTGTACCGGATAATGATTGGTCGATGGAGCCAGGTATTGCCCGATAACCACGACATCGCAATCGCTCCCCCTGAGCTCATTTAATGTCGACAGGACATCTTTTTTTTCTTCTCCCAATCCCAGCATTAACCCAGATTTAACCAAAAGACGGGGATTAATTTCCTTTGCCATCCCTATAACCTTTAGCGATCTTTTATACAAAGATTTTCGGCGGCCAATTCGGGGATAAATGCGGGGCACAGTCTCTAAATTGTGCGCCAGGCAATCTATTTTCGAGGATATCACCTTTTTCAACAGTCTCCTATCACCGCCAAAATCCGGGATAAGAAATTCCGTTTTGACCTGTGGGTTTATGGCCTTTATTCGCTTTGATACACGGACAAATTGCTCGGCGCCAAAATCCTTTAAATCATCGCGGCAGACAGAAGTTACTACAACATAACTTAGGCGCATAGCCTTAGCCGCCAGGGCAATATTATCGGCCTCGCTTTTGTTTAGCGGCTCCGGACACCGCCCCTTGCCCACGGCGCAAAACAGACAACCTCGTGTACACACCCGCCCTAAGATCATAAAAGTTGCCCTGTTTTTCTTCAAACAACGAGACTGATTGGGGCAATGCGCCTCGGAGCACACCGTAACAATGCCGTAACGGTTAAACAGTATTTTTCTTTGTTCCCAAAGCCTGCGATCGGGTAGCGGTTGATGAAGATATCCGGGTAATCTCATCTTTTCGCCAATCGTGTTTTGCCGTTTTTTTAATCCGCCCCCGAGGCGTCGATGTCGCCGGAGTGGGAGAGGCGCGGTTGGGTGTTTAGGCGCGGGGCGTATTTCGATATTCTATCTTTGGTGCCGGCGATATTCAGCTGCTTAAACAAGAACTCGAATTTCTCTTCCAGCTCCTGGCCGATCTTATCGTGTATCTCATCAGGTAAGTTAACCAGGTCTTTCTTGAATGCCCCCAGGGCCTTCTTGCGCGTCTTGTAGATAAACTGTTCTTCGCTCTCGCCCTCTTTTTTCTCGCCGGCGAGATTTTCCTTTATCCAGGCATACATCCTGTTGCGCAGGTCATCGGGAAAGGCCTTGCTTTCATAGACCATATTCTGAAACTGTGTTGCCAGATGCACCTCCAATGTCCCCACCGCGGGAAACTTGCCAAAGGCATTATCCGGAAGCGTCGATGCCCCGTGTTGCACCGCGCCCCCTAAACCGTATTTTTTGCGGGCAAGCTCGGACAATACCCGCAGGGTCTCAAAGTCCAGCTGCACCCTGGCAATGCTTCCGTCCGGCAAGACCACTCCGCCGTGGGATGTGCCGGTCTGGACACTTACCTTGCTTATCCCGGCCCCCTGGCCGACAAGTTCATTGTAGCCTCCCATAAACGCCTCCAGTTCCTCTGGCGTGGAATTGGCCTGTCCTACCTCGCCGATCTCGCCGCCAACGGAGACAACCACGCCTTCAGGCTGAATACCGCGGATATACTTAGTCAGCTCGACGCAGGCCTCGAAGTTCAGCCGTTGCTCTTCTTTTTTATCTTTCTTGCTCAAATCCACCAGGGTAGAAGAGTCGATGTCGATGTTATAAAAGCCGCTGTCAATCGCCTCTTTAATCAACGCCTTAAGGTTATTTAATTCCTTGGCCGGGTCTTCGTTGTATTTTTTTGAATTCACCTGGGTGTGGTCGGCCTGGATAAATATCGGGCCGCTGTAACCCTCTTTTATCGCCGCGGCCAGGCAGACCCCGCAATACTCCAGGGGCCGCTGGGCCGTATAGCCCATCTCGGACTTGGCTATCTCGAAAATAAATGCCGCGGCGTCTTGCCGCCGGGCCACGCGGATAATCGCCCGGGCCAAGTCATAGGTCAAAACGCGCAGGTTTATCGCCGGGACGCTAAAAGGCGCCCGCTGGTCAAAATCTCCCCGGCCGCGGGCAATATAAAAATTATGGATAGAGGCGGGATATATATTTCTTTCCTGCGCCGCCTGCCAGATCTTCAAAAAATGGCCCTGTTTTTTTTCTCTGTCTTCACTTAATACCAAGCCCCTAACCAGGTTATCGATATCCATGTAACCTCCTCCATGCTCTTCCGAGTGCGATATCTATTCCCCACACGGAAGTGTGGGGTAGTTTCTTCCTGCGCAATACGCACGACGAGATAATTCTAATTCGTCTCCCGCCAGGAAACAATCTGAGTATTGGCAATATTGCCTAAATTAGTAGCAATAGCATCCATATATTCGCTTTTATACTCGACCTCGGAATCCCCTATCATTTTTATAAAAACTTCTACCCATATTCCTCCTTCGATCTCACTTTCTCCTAAAGACCAGATCCCTCCTTTTCGAACATAGATTGCTCCTTTTACCTTTGTATTTCCCGCTAACTCGATGTGAAAATAAGAGTTCTCATTTGGGTCGTTAAGTACGTTTCCGGCCAAGACCAAAAAACCTCCGATTGTATTATTACCGTTGATCCTCAGCCCCCTGCTTTTCCCCGCAGGCGACGAAGGAGCCTGAATGTAAACTACCTTAGGCACCCATTCATCATCTTCGTCGGTTATACCGTCGTTGTCGTTATCTACCCCGTCATCCGCGCGGGTATGCCAAAAATCCGCGGGAAGGACCTTTTCCTGCCCGGTGTCAGGATCGAATAATTTAGTGGGATACTGAGGGTCAAAGGCATAAAGATTCCCTTGCCGCTGGCTGACATCATGCAACATCTGAAAATCCACGGATTGGCCCAAAGAAGGCATAGTCGTATCTTTGGTCACCGTGCCTTCAATCTTGGCGTCAGCCCCCTGTCTCTTTATATTGGCATAACGTACATCTCCCTCTATCTCGGCATTATCATAAATATCCACCTTGTTGACGGAATAAACAGCGTTAGTGAAAAAATTATCTGGCGCTGCCTTTCTTATATGCGCGTCTACCTTGCGCGTGACCTGGGCTAAGGCCTGGTTGGGAAGATAGGCCGCGCACAATATATTACGGTCAGTAGAAGAACCGCCAAATGTATCTATGGTAGCCGTATATTCCCCATTCGCCAAAACAACATTAGCCGCCCCGCCCCAGTTAAAACTATTCCTCAATTCTGCCAATGCCCGATCTACACAAGATTCAGCTATATTCAAAGCATCCAAACGTTCTTTTTCTCTCTGAGCCAATGTCTTTTCCTGGATCGCGCGCAGGACAAACGAGGCCGCAAGGATTAAAAACACCATTACCACAAGTATCACTACCACCAATACCAGTCCTCTTTTTTTTTGCATCTGCCCCCCCCTGTTTTAAAAAGGAAAAGATCGGCCGATCAATTACGCAACTTTACCTGCCCGTTTAAGGCCACCGTTACCTTGGCGTTTCCACTTTGGCTAAATCCGACAAAAGCAGTCTTTTCCGCGATAACGCCGATATTTAAAACATTGCTTGCTGCCGGCCAGTCAAAATTCAAGGCAATGACATCATTGGCCAATGTGGTTGTATTCCCCCCCTGGAGGCGAAGTATCTGTTTGCCATTCAGGCCGCCCAAAGAATATTGGATAGGTGCCCCCCAGGAAATATTCCCACCGGCATCCACGCTTTGCGGAACCTGAAATGTAACAGACGAAACCTGTCCGCCGCCCTGAATCAAATTGATTTGCCCGGCAGAGCTCTGTCGTAATTCCCGAGTCATAAAGACAATTGCCTTTCTTGCTTCCTGTTCGATTTTTACCTGAACATTGCCTACTTCGAATATTCTTCCCCCTGCGGAAAAGACAACAAATATTCCCGCGGCTATCAAAACGAAAATCGCGACAGAGATCAATATCTCCAGCATAGAAAATCCACGGATAGTATTATTGCTATTATCTGTAGGTAACATAGGTAACCAGGCGCACCGGGGATGTCGGCAAAGGATTGAGCGCGGCATCACCGCCGATAATCCTGCCGCTTTTTTGTTTCCAGGCTATGGTAACCGTAATCTGCAAAAGTTGCCCCGCCGGCATGCCGCCAATAGGATTATCATCAATCTCTATCTTACCTTGCCCATCTATGCCGTCATTGCCCGAGGTCAAAATAAATGTATCGCCGGGAACCTTCCCTGCGGCATAATCCGTAGAGACAGAGGAAAAATTGTGATCGCGGATATCCTCTATTCTTCTTTGGGCGGCCATCAATGCATATGTGGTATTTCTTGCCATCTCTATCAACCCCATAGATGTTATGTAAGCGGCCAAAACCCCCACTAAGACGCTGACCATAATCCCCGCGGCAACGACAATCTCCAACAGGGTAAACCCATTTTTTCTATTGTTATCGCTTCTCATCAGGTCATTATCTCTATCAGGCGATAAAAAGGGCCCGTCTTTAAACTCTTCTTTTTCGATGCCTGATGGAAAGACACAACATTTATCTCATCGTTGACCATGCCTACGGCGCAACCGTATCTTCCTTCCCGCAGGGCGTCTACTGCCGCGGCCCCCAGGCGGGTGGCCAATATTCGGTCCTGGGCCGTGGGGATGCCCCCGCGCTGGATGTGCCCCAATACCACTACCCGCGTCTCCAGAGATGTCAGCCGGGTAATCTGGGCCGCGATATCCGCGGCGCTGCCGGCGCCCTCGGCCACGATAACTATCCAGCTAACCTTTCCCCGCAGGTTACCCTCGACTATCTTATGGGCTATCTCACTCAAATCAAAACCTCGTTCCGGCACCAAGGCCTCTTCCGCCCCGCCGCCTAAGGCAACCTGCAAGGCAATAAACCCGCTGTCTCGGCCCATAACCTCTATAACGAATATCCGCTCCATCGAGGTGCAGGTATCGCGAATCTTGTCAATGGCCGAGAGCGCGGTATTTACCGCCGTGTCCGCGCCGATGGTCGCGTCCGTGCCGTTGATATCGTTGTCTATCGTCCCCGGCACCCCCACGCAGGGCACTTGCCACCTCTCCCAAAGCATCTTGGCGCCCCGATAGCTGCCGTTGCCCCCGATAACTATCAGCCCGTCAATGCTATGCCTCTTTATCGTCTCTATTGCCTGTCGCTGGCCTTCTTCCTTGAGGAGTTCGGCGCACCTGGCGGTCTTCAATATCGTCCCGCCTTTATTGATGATGTTGGATACGCAACGGTGGCTGAGCCCGATAACCTCGTTATCTACCAACCCCTGATAGCCGCGCATAACCCCCTTGACGACAAGCCCACAGGACAAGGCATAACGCGCCACGCTTCTTATCGCCGCATTCATCCCCGAACCATCCCCGCCGGATGTCAACAGGCCGATTGTTTTTATTTTTTCGCCCATATTCGTGATGACAAAATTACTCAGGATCCGTGAAATGACAAAGTAAATAATGTATGAGGGCTGACATCAAAGATGTATGGTAAAGGATGCCTGGTAACTAATGTAGTTCCCCCTGAAAAAGAATTAAAATCGCAATATATTGCGGTTGAAATTTTATTCGGGCACCGCATATTGTGTCTATCATGAATTTTCAGGAATAACTAATGTAACAATGCATTACGATACCGGCGGCCTATTTTTTGCCGATATTATTTGATATGCCCCGCTTAATC
>JBHHYQ010000015.1:0-11153 GCA_046757595.1 Candidatus Omnitrophota bacterium | reverse complement strand
GGCAAAACGCCTATATCACAACGTATCTTATCCAGGGGGCAAAGCCGCTTAGCCTTAGCCACAACCTTCTTTTTCTCCCGCACTATCTCGTCCAGTATCGTCATTCCTCGTCACACAGCCTGCCGCCCAATCACACATCCAGATTCCTGACCAAATGGGCATTCTCGGCGATGAAGGCCCGGCGGGGTTCTACCTGGTCGCCCATCAACACCGTAAAGATCTTCTCTGCCTCTACGGCATCCTCCAATGTAACCTTGAGGTTGGTGCGCTTTTCCGGGTCCATCGTCGTCTCCCATAACTGCTGGGGGTTCATCTCCCCCAACCCTTTATAACGTTGGATGTGCATCCCCTGGCGCGCGCTATCCCGGACAAAGTCCAGAACCTGACTAAGACAGACAAAGTCACGCTTCTCCTTGTCGCTGAATAAACAAAACAACGGCTTAGGGCCGCTGCCCTTGATTGCTTTATTTAGGGCATCTCTATCCTGGGGGCAATATATCATCTCCGGCCCAATACCCATCTTGGTTAATTTTAACAATACCGCCCCTATCTCTTCCGCCTCAAACAATTCTACGAATTCTGTGGCCTCGCTCTTTCCTTTTTTGCCGCTTAACCGCGCCAACTGGTCATCATTGTAAACAAAATGGGGCTCTTGCTCCACTTTTACCCTGTAAATCGGCAACTTTTTGGTCTTCTTGTCAAAAAATCCCAAATAATTTACAATATCTACTCCCTTTTTACGCAACAGATGAGAAAACCTGTCCAGGGCCACTAAGTTTTCCAAAATATCTCTGAACTGAGACAAGGTAAACTGATGCTTATCCTTAAGCCTGGTCAAAACACATCCATCACTACCCAGCTTAAGCAACATCCCGGACATCTCTTCCTCGGTCTGGATATACTCCTCGCGCTGGCCGCGCTTAATCTTGTATAACGGCGGCTGAGCAATATACACATAGCCCCCTTCGACAAGCTTAGGGAGCTGACGGAACAACAAGGTCAAAAGGAGGGTGCGTATATGCGAGCCATCGGTGTCTGCGTCGCACATAAGCACGATCTTATGATAACGCAATTTATCGACATTAAAGTCCTCGCCTACACCCGTGCCCAGGGCAGTAATAATCGTACGGATCTCTTCGTTGTTCAATATCTTGTCCAGCCGCGCCTTCTGGACATTCAGGATCTTTCCCTTGATAGGCAATATCGCCTGAAACCTTCGGTCGCGCCCCTGACGCGCCGAGCCGCCGGCGCTGTCACCTTCTACGATATACAACTCGCACAACGAGGCATCCCTTTCGGAACAATCGGAAAGTTTGCCCGGCAAAGACCCTCCCTCCAACGCCCCCTTGCGCCGGGTAAGCTCCCGCGCCTTTCTCGCCGCCTCCCTGGCCCGCGCCGCAAGCAGGGCCTTATCCACTATCTTATTAGCCACAGAGGGGTGCTCTTCGAAAAATGTGCTTAAAAAATCGAATACCAAAGACGAGGTTATCCCTTCCACCTCAGAGTTTCCCAGTTTGGTCTTGGTCTGCCCTTCGAACTGGGGGTTGGGGACCTTGGCGCTGATTACCGCAGTAAGCCCCTCGCGCACATCATTACCGCCGATAGCAACATCGTTTTCCTTAACCATCTTTTTGTTGCGGGCATACTGGTTTATGGCCCGAGTCAACGCCGACTTGAACCCGGACAGATGCGTCCCGCCTTCTATAGTATTGATGTTATTGACAAAAGAAAATATCGTCTCGGAAAATCCGTCGTTATACTGTATGGCCACCTCTAACACGACATCGTCTTTGGTCTTATCGCAATAAACTATCTTATGCAGGGTAGCCTTGTTGCCGTTTAGATACTCGACGAAAGAGGTTATGCCGCCTTTAAATTGAAACAAGGTGTCTTTGTCCGCGCGCTCATCCTTCAACCTTATGCGCACGCCCTTGTTCAAAAAGGCAAGTTCCCTCAGCCGCTGAGCCAGAGTATCGTAGGAATAATCGATATTTTTGAAAATCGCCTTGTCCGGCTTGAATGTTACCTTCGTGCCCGTAGTCTTGGCCTTACCAACAACCGTCAACTTAGAGGCCGTGTGGCCTTTTTCGTATCTTTGGTGATAGATCTTGCCCTCTCGCTTTATCTCCACCTCCAGCCATACGGATAAGGCATTTACCACGGAAACGCCCACACCGTGCAACCCGCCGGAGACCTTATAGACGCGGTGGTCAAACTTGCTCCCGGCATGCAGGGTAGTAAGGGCAACCTCTACCGCCGGCTTTTTTTCCGTCTTGTGGATACCTACGGGGATGCCTCGTCCGTCGTCGCTAACAGACACGGTCCCATCCGCGCCGATAACCACATCGATATTGTTACAGAACCCGGCCAAGTGCTCGTCTACGGAATTATCCACGACCTCGTAGACCAAATGGTGCAGGCCGCGCGCGGATATATCGCCGATATACATCGCCGGCCGCCGCCGCACCGCCTCCGCCCCTTCCAGGACCTGGATATTCGTTGCGTCGTAATCCTGCCCGGGCGTCAACCTTAAATTATCCCCTTTGGTTTTTTGTTTATCCATCCCCGCCTCTTGTTTTGTTTTTTGATCTTGCTTAACTTTTTCCTTTTGATAATCTTGTGTTGTTCCCGGATACTACCCCAATCTCAACACTAAATCTTCTATTCTCGCCTCCGGAATCGCCTTGTTTAAAGAAACAATTATACTGTTCTTCTCCAGGTTCAATTTATGCAACCACCCTGAAGAATCAACATCAATAAACAATTTATTATTTTTATAATTACTGACCTTTATATGCCGCAACGTCTTTATATCAAGGGTATTGTCGATAGATTTAACAATCCCCTGCTTATCGATCTCCTTTTTACAACTCAACCCCCGCATCACATTACCGACCACATCTTTTAACACTACAGGATAAGACATTTTATTATAACTTCATTGGTAATGCTATGTAAGTATAATTATTTTCACGGATAACACATGGTTTTTCACTATCACTCAATTCCAATAAAACATCCTCATTTTTTAATTGTCGTAATACATCCATTAAATAATCTGGATTAAAACCAACCATTAATTCCCGGCCTTTATAATCAATGTCGATTTCTTCGCGGCATTCCCCCACATCCGGTGTTGTTTTAGAAATAACCATTCTATTTTTGAATATTTCCAATTTCGCCGCTTGATAATCCAAAGTAGACAATAAACTAGTTCTTTTAAGAGCAAACATAAAATCATCCTTATTTATTTTAATTTTGTTATCCACAGGTTGTGGAATAACCTGTTGATAACCCGGAAATTCTCCTTCAATTAAACGAGAGATTATCCATAATTCATCTAATTGAATACGGGATATGTTATAATGCGATAAATCGAACATAATTTGATTAACGCCAAAAACAATCGATAATTCCCCTTCATCTTCTAAATTTCGCATCAACTCCTGAACTGTTTTTATAGGAATAATGACTCTTATAATATTATTAATATCGACATTTATCTTATTTTCTATAATTGATAATCGTCTCCCGTCCGTAGCAACCATTTTTATTAAATTACTGCCAATATCCATAAGCACGCCGTTTAAAATATACCGCGTAGTATCATAAGAAACCGCAAAATAAGTTAAGTTCAACATTTGTTTAAATACACCTTGATTCATCTTTATCACTATTTTATTTTTTATCTCGGGCAATTTAGGAAACTCATCTTTGGGCAATCCCATTATTTTAAATTGACATTTTTGCGCCTCGATAATAACCATATTATTTTTTTGAGTAGTAATAGTAATATTACCATTAGGGAGATCGCGGATTATTTCGCCAAATTTTTTAGCAGGCAGGGTTATCGCCCCATCTTCTAAAACATCAGCGGAACAAACCAATAACATCCCTATATCTAAATCCGTAGTGGTTATTTTAAGTTTATCTTTTTCGCTTTCCAGTAAAACATTTAAAAGTATTGGTAGGTTGACTTTAACATTTATTATATTTTGAGCCTTTTGAATATTTTTTAGTAAGTTTTCCTTAAGTAACACTATTTTCATTTTTTCTCCTTTTTATCCACAAATAAAGCCAACTATAAATATTATATAAAAATTAAAATATAGAAGTAATCGTAGTAATGATGAGATATTCAGTTGATAACTCTGTAACTAATTAGTAATCCTTAAGTAGTGTTAATAAAAAAACAGGTGATATCCTGTGAATTATAGCATAATATCTGTTGTTAGCTTGTTGACAATATCCGACACATCTTTATTTTTTTTAGATTGTTCATCTATTTTTTTATAGGCATAAAGCACAGTGGTGTGGTCTTTGCCTCCAAATGCTTCTCCGATATCCGGGAAAGAGAGGTTTGTTAATTTGCGCGTAAGATACATTGCTACCTGCCTGGGGAATATTAGGTTTTTGCTGCGTTTTTTATTTTTTAGGTCGCTAATACGCAAATTAAAATGATCGGCCACGGAATGTTGGATAAGTTCCCGAGTGATCGTTTTTTTTGTCTCGCGTAACATATCTTTTAAGACATATTTAGTGAGATCGAGAGAAACCTCTTTTTCTTCTAATAATGAATAGGCTACAACCCTAATTAGCGCTCCTTCCAATTCCCGGATATTGGTTTTAATTTTATCGGCAATAAAATAAATTACGTTATCGGGGACATTTACTTGTTCATGCTCCAATTTTTTTTTTAAGATCGCCATGCGGGTTTCGAAATCCGGAGGTTGGATATCGGTAATTAATCCCCAGCTAAAACGGCTGCTTAATCTTTCTTGAAGGTTGGTTATTTCTTGTGATGGGCGATCTGATGAAATTATGATTTGTTTATGGGTATCGTATAGCGCGTTGAAGGTGTGGAAGAATTCTTCCTGAGTGGATTCTTTTCCGGCGATAAATTGTATATCATCGACTAAAAGGATGTCAACGTTTCGGTATTTTGCCCGAAATCCGGAGGTTGAATGATGTTGTATCGCGTTGATTAATTCATTGGTGAAGCGCTCAGATGTGGTATAAAATATTTTAAGCCGGGAATCTTTTTTGTATAATGCTAGGCATATCGCCTGCATTAGGTGTGTTTTGCCCAGCCCGACACCGCCGTATATCGACAAGGGGTTGTAGGCCTTAGCCGGGGCATCGACTATAGCCAGGGCTGCGGCATGGGCGAAGCGATTGGATGGACCGACTACAAAATTTTCAAAAGAATAACGTTGATTTATGTGTTGTAGATTGGAGGATAATCCGGAATTTTCCAGTTTTAGATTATTTGCCTTTTTTGATTGAGATGGTGCCTTTACTTTTGGCGATACAGTTAATTTAATTTGGATGTCGGGGATTATCGCCCGGGCGGCATCCACAACTACAGATAGATAGTTTTTACGAAACCACCCCTGAAAAAATAAATCCGGAGTTTTTAGTATAATCGTATTCGGTTGTTCGAATTCGGCAGTGACGGGGCCAAACCAGTTTTCTATGTTGTCTCGGCCAATTTTATTCCGGACATTGTTTTTTATTTCCGACCAGACAAAAGATACATCCATCTTTAACCTGTAGTTTGGTTTGTTTGGGGCCGACGAAGACTATTGGCGCACCTCGTTACCGATAATTTAATTTATATAATAATTATCTATCGGTCCGGCAGGGTTACCCCTGGCGCGCGTTACTTATTAAAGCGGAATAACATCCAGTCGCCGTCCTGAACGACATAATCTTTGTTCTCTATTGTGAGCAGGCCTTGCTGGCGGGCGGCGCTGATTCGGCCGCAGTTGATGAGGTCTTTGTAGTGCACTACCTCTGCGCGGATAAACCCTCGCTGAATATCGGAATGTATAACCCCGGCGGCATCCCGCGCGCTTTGGTCTTTTTTTAGGGGCCAGCTGTGGGCGTCTTTATCCCCGGCGGTGAAAAAAGATATATAGCCCAATTCTTTGTAGGCCTTAAACAGGAGCTCGTTCCAATCTTTCTGTCCGCTCACCTCATAGATAGGTTTTGTCGTCTGTAATTGGAAACTGACGATCAACTTTTTCTCTTCATCGCTTAAGACCTGCTTGTTTAGAAAATCTTCCTTTTCCAGGGCTTGTTTGAATTTTTCCAAAAGCGCCTTTTCCCCCGCGTTTTCGGCGCGGGCAAGGCGCGTTTCCACAAACTCTAAGTCGCGAATGATTAAATCTAATTTTACATTGTTGCGCGCGATTATCCCGTCGGATTCGGATAGTTTATCTTGGTCGGAAATTATCTCCACGGTCGTATAGACCTTTTTTGCGGAGTTAAACATCTCCTTTAGTTTGTCCAGCCGGGGATCGACGATGCTCGCCTTGCCTCCGGCGGGAAAAATATCGTCTAGGCCGCATATACCGAATTTAGGCATCGTTTTGATTATCGTCTAAAAAGGCCGCAGCAACGCAGTCCATATCGCCTTGGGAGGTTATGTCTTTCGGCTTTTTCGTTTTTGCCGTAAACGTTGCCTTTTTAACGATGCGAACAGCGTAATTTTAATCTTTAAGACATTGTCTCATTTAAATCGCAGGTTTATTCTATGTAAGTATAGATCTTTCCTTTATAATTGCGCAAGGTGTATCTTCCTTTGTCTTGAGATAAGATATAATTTGGGCTGACAGGAATTTTGCCCCCTCCGCCGGGGGCGTCTACAACATAGGTTGGGACGGCATAACCGGACGTGTAACCGCGCATTTTTTCGATAATGTTTATGCCCACGGCAACCGGGGTGCGAAAATGCGCCGTGCCCTTTACCGGGTCGCACTGGTAAATATAATAGGGCCTGACTCGTATCTTGAGAAGTTCGTGCATCAGTTTGCGCATAATATAGGGGCGGTCGTTAACCCCTTTTAATAATACTGTCTGCGACCCCAGAGGGATGCCGTAATCGGCAAGCATCCCCACGGCCTGTTTTACTCTTTTGGTTATTTCTCTGTAGTGATTGAACTGCAGGCTTATCCATATTGGGCCGTGTTTGTTGAGCATCCGCGTCAGCCTTTCCGTAATACGTTGAGGCAATGTTACGGGCATCCGCGTGCCAATACGTAAAAACTCCACATTGGAAGCAGAGCGTAATTTGATGATAATCTCTTCCAGGACATCGTCTTCCAGCATTAAAGGGTCCCCCCCGGAAATGAGCACGTCGCGGATCTTGCGATTGGATTTGATGTAGTCTACAGCCGCATCTAAATTTAACTGTCCGCTGTCTCTGTCTCCGACTATCCTTCGGCGCGTGCAATGTCGGCAATACATCGCGCAGTGTTCGGTGACCAAAAGTAAGACCCTATCCGGATAACGGTGGACCAGGCCCGGCACGGGAGAGTCGCGGTCTTCGGCGCAGGGGTCGATCATCTCGTGTGAGACGGTATCCAGCTCGGCTTTTTGCGGCACGGCCTGGCGCCTTATCGGGCAATGGTTGTCTTGGGGGTTGATAAGCGTAAGCCAGTATGGGCTAATCGACAAAGATAATCTGCCTCGGCTGCGGCGTATCCCTTCTTCTTCTTCTGGTGTCAATGGAATAACCTGAGATAATTGTTCTTTGCTACGGATACTATTTTTTAGCTGCCAATGCCAATCTTCCCACTCTAAGGGTGAGACGTCTTTAAAAATGCTCAGGTCGCTGTAATCGACGGGAAAGGATGTCTTCCTGCGACAGGGGGCAGATGTTGGGGCGTTTTCGACCTGCGGCCTATCCAGCAATACCTGGTTTTGTCTCATCCCTTACCTCCTTTTGTATAACGGAAAATTGCCGTTATCGCCCTGTTAATCTGTGTCTGTCAATCGCCGCGTTTAGTATTCTGCCAATCATTTGAGAATAAGGAATGTTGCGTATTTGGGAAATGAGCGTAAACACATCAGCCGTAGCCAGGCAGGGCAGAGGGTTTATTTCCAAAACATAAGGCTGGCCCTGTTCGTCTACGCGAAAATCCACTCGGCCGAAATCCCGGCAATCCACGGCCCGATAAACCTTAAGGGCCAAATCGCACAATTTTTCTTTTAAATCATCGTTGATGTCCGCGGGATAAATATAGCCCAGGTTTCCCGAAGAGATAAAAGAAAATGTGTAAAAGCGATCGCCCAAATTCGTATCATTGTCGATGTGTACCTGAACTGGGGCAAAGACCTCGGGTTGTTTATTGCCGATAATGGCCACGGTAAACTCCGCGCCCCGGATAAATTCTTCTATCAATGCGGGTTGATGGTATGTGGAGATGATGTAGTCTGTTTGTTTTTTTAGGTCTTGTTTGTTTTGGACGCGCGACCGCAGGCTCAACCCCTTAGATGAGCCTTCGTATCTGGGTTTTATGATTAGGGGAAAATTCAGATGATCGCAACATCCGTTGATCCTGGATGCATCATTGACCACGGCATACTTTGCCGTGGGGATACCTTCGGCGATGAACACCTTCTTGCACATCGCCTTATCCAGGGTAAGGCTTAAGGTTAAGCCGTCTGCGCCGACAAAAGGGATACCCCACATTTCCAGGATAATGGGGGCTTGCGCTTCTCGGTTTCTTCCCTGAACGCCTTCGCAGATGTTGAATACGATATCCACATCTTGTTTAATCTTTGCGATATTGGCGATTAGGCTTTTGGCATGGCCTATCCTGACCACTTTGTGCTCGTTCTGTTCTATGCATTCAGCGATCATCTCTACGGTCTCCGGGGCGTCAAACTCGGCGTTTATGTCCTCCGGTTGCCCGCCTTCTTGTTTTAGATCCGTTTTTAAGTCGTAGGTTAAACCCACATTAAAGGCCATATCTTGTTTTCCCGGCAAAAGGGCGTTTTATAAGTTTTTGTATTTTGACATTGTGGCCAAAAGTTATGTTTGATGTATCTATAGTATTAATTTAAAGTTAACACAAGATATAGTCGTTGTCAAGCATTTTTTGCCATCCGCGCGTTTTTTTCTTCTCCGAAAATGGAATTTTGGCATTTGGCGTCGAGGCTATCAGGTAATATCATTTAATAAATTCTTCGGTATTTTTCGCGCGGCGCGGCATTGCTTATGATAACGGCTCAGAGAATGTTTCGCATCAAAGAACCCAGCAACTCCTGGGAACAAATCATGTTTTGCGCCCCCTTCCACGGGCCGACCCGTCCTTTTCGTCCGGGTACCCCGCGGGGTACCTACGGGCAAGATCCTGGCTTCTAAATTGTACATTAGTTAGTCAAGGGTTAATAAGGCATTCACCATACTACTGATTGCCACATAGTTATGAATAATCCCCTATTGTCTGTCATTGCCTGACTTGCTCGGGCAATGACAGACAATTTTGCCCTGGATTCTCTGCTTTTGCGGAGAATGACAAGACAGAAGATGCGAGAAACCGATGTAGAGGATATACGGAAACTAATGTGACAGCGCATTAGCGCCCGATACAAAAAAGGAGGGGGATGTCTATTCCCCCTCCTTTCATTGCCAGACGCCAAAACCACCCGCAATCCAAGAATTACCCTTTTTCCCTTATCGCCCGTATTATCTTTTTGCGCCTGGCCGCGGCTAAAGATATTCCTCCGAACAAAAATAACAAACTGCTTAGCGGTTCGGGGGTAATCGTAAAGATGTAATTTTTATAACGATACCCCGTCCATCCGTCGTCAATATTTGCCCTCCAGACGACCTTCATTTTCCAGTCGCCGTGTTTTTTGATGCTGTCCCAATAATCTGGGCTCGTCCATATCCTGAAATCCCCTCCTTCGTCATAACTCTCGCTCCAGGGAAAAACAGAAACACGTTCTGTATAAAGAAGCGGCGTATCTTCGTAAAATCCCTGGATCTTTATGTCCAGATTATCGGGCACGGTATCGAAAAAATCCTCCTCCACGAAGAAATAAGAAAACGGTCGCTCGTCCCAGGTAAAACTGTTTTTAGGTGTCGCGTTTTCTTTGTCCGTGGCCCAAAAACCCCACCCATCACTACCCGCCGCCGCCCAAGACTTATCCGCGGCGAAAAAAACACTTAACATCAAAACCAGACTCGCCAAAAGCGCCTTCTTAAGCATTGTTCCCCTCCCGATCGATATATTTTTAGCAATCATTCCAATATTATTATCCCAGATAATTATCCCCGTGTCAAGTTTTTTTATTTGTTGCAAATACGCTTGACAATATCCTTACTGCCCGGTCTATCTGTTTTGTTGTGACATCTAAGGCAGGCATCATCCTTAATATATTGCCTTGGGTGCAGTTGATGATTAGCCCTTTTTTTAGGCAGGATTCGAATATCTCTTTTCCGGAGATGGACAATTCCATCCCCACCATTAACCCCAGGCCGCGCACTTCTTTTATCGCCCTGGTTTTAGCCTGTAGCTTTCGCAGGCCGTCTTTCAGGTATTGCCCAGTCGAACGGGCATTGCGCAACAACCTTTTCTGGCTAATAACCCGGAATACGGCCAACGCCGCTTTGCAGACTAACGGGCTTCCCCCGAATGTGGAGGCGTGCGTCCCGGCCCCCAAAAGATCGGCAATGTCTTTTTTGGCGACCATCGCCCCTATCGGCAGGCCGCCGCCTAAGGCCTTGGCCAATGTAATTACATCTGGAGAAATCCCGTAGTGCTCATAGGCGAACATTTTACCTGTTCTGCCTATTCCCGTTTGCACCTCATCGATTATCAACAATAGATTGTTTTTGTCGCAGATTTCCCGCAACCCACAAACAAAATCTTTTTTGGCGACATTCACTCCGCCTTCGCCCTGGATAATCTCTAACATTATCGCCGCAGTTTTTTCATTGATTGCCTTTTGGACTGCGTCCAAGTCATTAAAGGCGGCTGTTTTGAATCCTGGTAACAAAGGGGCAAAACCTTGTTGGTATTTAGGTTGCCCGGTTGCCGAGATACAGGCCATAGTTCTGCCATGAAAGGATCCGGAAAAGACGACTATTTCGTGTTGTTTGCCTTTGCCGAATATCCGGGTTAATTTTATCGCCGCTTCATTGGCTTCGGCCCCGGAGTTGCAAAAGAACACCTTGCCGGGGAAGGAGTGGTAAATAATTTCTTTTGCCAGGCGGGCCTGGGGTAAAGAGTAAAAATTATTGGGCAAATGTATAAGTTTATCCACCTGGTTTTTTATCGCAGAGGCGACCTTGGGATGGCAGTGCCCTAAATTGGACACGCCCCATCCGGGAAAAAAATCCAGGTATTTTCGCGCCT
>JBHHYQ010000014.1:0-12194 GCA_046757595.1 Candidatus Omnitrophota bacterium | reverse complement strand
TACACCCACCATAATAGGCCGATAATAATAAAGGGCTATTTATTTTTCTCTATTATATCCCCAAGTATCGCCCCAATCAACCCTTTTATCCGATTTTCCCCCTGGGCCTTAATCTGTTTGCCGATCTCCCGCGCGCTATCGACAATCGCCTGCGGCCTTTTAATGGCATTGTTTATGACATTACGAAATATCTTTCCTTTGAATTTGACATTTTCCCATCGGGGGCGATCCAGCCGGGTGTTTAAGGTCAGCTCCAAATTAATCTCCCCCTTGCTATCCTTGAGCAAGTTGACATCCAGCGCGCGCATAACCTGGTCCGGCAAGCTATCGGCCCCGGCCTTGTCCGACACAGAGGCGCTCTTAAGGCTCACGCCGCAGCGCGCAACCAAATCATTGCTCTTGGCCGACATCACTATATCCAGATCGGCAGTAAACCGCGGGGCGCCCTCCCCTCCGGGGATCAAGCGCCGGAAATAAGGACGGAAGAAGGCCGCATCTATGCCCGTGACATCCAAATTTCCCTGCATATCTTTATGCGTCCAGTCCACCCAACCCTTGCCGCGCAGCGCGGCCGCATCAGCCGCGCCGCAGGGGACAGAGGCGCTAATCCTATAATTGACAACCAGGGGGGAGGGCAAGATGCCGGCCTTGAAAATGTGCGCCTCTATCTTTTCTATATCGAAAGAGATACCCCTTTTTTCGTCGGACACGGAAACCCGGCCGTCGATTATCCTGATATCGGCAACGATAATCCCCGGGCCGCTGCCCTTATCGCCTGCGCCATCAACGGGAGCAACGGGTTTTTCTCTGTCTTTCATCTTGCCGCCTGCGGCCTTATTGGCCAGGCCGACAAGGCCAAACCCTCCCTGCCTTTGCCGCCTGAGGCTGATTTGCGGCCGCCTGATGGTAACATTATTCAGCGCCAACCGCCCGCTAAACATCCCCAACAGGCTGGGCGAAATAGTTATGTTCTCCACTGTCGCCAAGCCTTCTATTCGCAGCCCGTCCAGGGATAACCGTAAAGGCGGGGACAAAGACAAAGACCGGATAGTCGTAGAACGGCCCACCAGCTGCTGCAACCGCTTCTCCACCTCCTCTTTGGCCAACAATGGCGCAAGGAGATACAAGACAAGAAAGGCCATAACGACAATTATCCCCAAGGCCAAAATAATCTTTTTCATAATATGCGGGTGGATGCGGCTTAGCATCAAATAACGCGCCCGGGGTGATTCGAACACCCGACAACCTGCTTAGAAGGCAGATGCTCTATCCAACTGAGCTACGGGCGCAACTTTAGTTCATTGACAGCGCTCTGTTAAAAATTAGCCACCTACAAGATTTATCTTCTTTATTCCCATTATCTAATGCGTTGATAAACTTCATAACACCCTATCGCACAACTCCGTATAATAAGGGGCAAGGCCGTTGCCCTCGAGAGGAAATTCCCGACAGTATCTGGGACGGACGCGATAAACCAAACATCTATTATTTTTCGCCTGGAATACACACCTGTTATCTCGCAACAATGTCTCATAATCACAGTCGGAATCAGGGTTTTCCCTGCGGTCTATGGGCTTAAACCAGGGGCGGCGGATATCCGGGGCCGGGCGCAAACGAAGCACCCTTTTCATCTCGGACTCGGTCAACTCCACTCCTTCCCGGCAACAAATCCCCGTATCGCATCTCCGGCACCGCGCATATAACTCTTCTTTTTTTGCCTCATCCATAGCCTCTCCTCCAAATAAAGGTCGCAAAAGCGCCAACGCGCAATCGCGCAGATAAAAATTACAAATCCCAAATTCCAATATACAAAAAAAATAAAGAAAAGGGGGTCCCCTGCATCATATTATCCCAATAGTTGCTCTTCCTTGTTAAACTGGGGAACATTATAACGCCGCATCGACAAGGAATTACTGACAACAGACAGCGAGCTAAATGCCATTGCCGCCCCGGCAACCATCGGGTTAAGCAAAAAACCCGTCCAGGGATAAAGCGCTCCGGCGGCAATGGGAATAGCCAGGCTATTGTAGAAAAACGCCCAAAACAAATTCTGCTTTATCTTCTTCATCGCATAAGCGGAAATATCCAGAGCAACTACCACATCCCGCAGATCGTTTTTGATCAACACAAAATCCGCAGACTCCCGGGCAATATCCGCGCCCGCGCCGATAGCGATACCTACATCGGCCTGAGCAAGCATCGGGGCATCATTTATCCCGTCTCCCACCGCGGCAACCAAAATCCCCTGTTCTGCCTGAATACGTTTAACCTCGCGATTTTTATCCTCCGGCAATACCTCGGAAAAAACCCGGCTTATCCCCACCTGTTTAGCCACGGCCAGTGCCGTGCGATGATTGTCCCCGCTGATCATAACTACCTGCTTACCCAATTTCTTTAACGCGTTTATTGCCGCGCGGGAATAAATCTTCGACGTATCGGAAACGGCAATCAGCCCGATAAGGCCATCCGGGCTAAACACAAACATCACCGTCTTACCATCATCTTCCAACCGTTGCAAATCATTTTGTCCCCGGGAAACATCAACGGCATATTCCCGCGCAATTCTTAAATTCCCCAAAACAATCTTTTTTCCGTCTATGCGCCCAAAAACCCCCTTGCCGGCAATAGAGTTAAAGTCTTCCACATCTACCAAGGCAATGCCCCGCTCCCTGGCTGCCCCGACGATAGCCATAGCCAAAGGATGCTCCGAATAATTCTCCAATGACCCGGCCAACCTTAAGACCCATCGTTCATCTTTGTCATAAGCGATTATTTCCGCTACCTTGGGCCGGCCGCTGGTTATCGTCCCGGTCTTGTCAAATACAACCACCCGGACACGATGAGCAATCTCTAAGGCCGTAGCCGATTTCATCAATATGCCTTTTTGCGCTGCCAGCCCCGTGCCAACCATAATCGCTGTAGGCGTAGCCAGCCCCAAAGAACAAGGACAGGCGATAATTAACACGGCGATAAAGATGTTTAAGGCGAAATCGAAATCCTTACCCAGGCCCAACCAAAAGACTGAGGCGACAACAGCCACAATCAATACCGTCGGGACGAAATACGCCGCAACCTTATCCGCCACCCTCTGTATAGGGGCCTTAGAATTCTGGGTATCTTCAACCAGGTGAATTATCCGGGCCAACGTCGTATCCTCGCCAACCTTATCCGCCCGAAACCTGAAACTACCGCTTTTATTTATCGTCGCCCCCACGACCGGGCTACCCTCGGATTTTTCCACAGGGATGCTCTCGCCGCTAATCATCTTTTCGTCGACACTGGAACGGCCGGCGATTACCGTGCCGTCCACAGGAATCCTCTCTCCCGGGCGGACAACTAAAATATCTCCCACGCGCACATCCCCTATTGCTATCGCGTATTCATTCTCCCCGCGCAAAACCCGCGCGGTCTGAGGTTGAAGCCGACTAAGCCTTTTTATCGCCTGTTTGGTCTTCCCCTTGGCCGCCGCCTCCAGAAATTTCCCCAATAATATAAACACAATCAGGAAACCTGCGGTTTCATAATAGAGGTGTTTTCCGGCGCAGTGGCCGTGCCCGGCCCAAATAAGCAGAGAAAGATAAAGACTGTAGCCATAGGCCGAACCCACACCCAAGGCAATCAAGGTATCCATCGTTGCCCGTTTCATCCTGAGCGCAGCCTTAATTCCCCGCAGAAAAAATTCCCTGCCGACAAAGATAATTAGCGTACAGAGAAAAAACTGAATAAAGACGATATGCCGTCGGACAAACTCAGAAACAGGCAGTCCCGCCTCCTGAGAAATAGCCAAATAAATAAGCGGAGTAGCCAACAAGGCGGCAAGAACAAACTTTTTTTTGACAGACAAAATCTCGTTGAATCTATTTTCTTCGGGAGCGGCGGTTTTTATTGCCTCAACAGTAGTATAGCCGATATCCCTAATCGCCTCCCTTAATATTTTGGGGGTCGCCAAACAAGAGTCGTACTCTATATAAGCGCTTTCCTGGACAAAATTAACCCTAACCTCAAACACGCCATCTATTTTTCTTAAAGCGCCTTCGATATTCGCCGCGCATCCGGCGCAATGCATCCCCTTTATCGCAATGGTTAATTTATCAGGCACAGGGATTTTATTGTTTATTTCTGTGGTCATATATCTATGCTATAATGATGCCCTGATAATCCTTTCTATCCTCCTGACCGCCCTGGCCCGGTGGCTGATTTGGTGTTTTATCCCCTCCCCCAGTTCGGCAAAGGTCTTTTTGTATTTGGGGATGATGAATAAAGGGTCGTAGCCAAAGCCTGCGCTCCCCTGAGGATGCAAACCAATAATCCCCGGGCACGAGGCCTCGACCACTCTAACTAATCCCCGGGCATCGGCAATAGCAATGGCGCATTTATAGGCCGCTGTCCTGCGGCTTAGGGGAACGCCCTTTAATAACCGCAACAACTTTTTATTGTTCTTCTCATCACTCTTGGGCCAGCCGGAAAAACGGGAAGAACGTATCCCCGGGGCCCCGTCTAAGGCATCGACCTCCAGGCCGGAATCCTCTCCCAGGGCCAATATCTCGATATGCCGCGCAGCTTTCACTGCCTTTATTATCGCATTCTCCTTAAAACTATCCCCGATCTCGTTAATCCGCGGGACCGCAGGAAAATCGACCAAAGACAATATCTCAACATCCAACCCTCTCAATAGATACTTTATCTCGCTTAACTTTTTCTTGTTCCTGGTAGCGATCACTAATTTCCTATCCATATTTTCCTTTCTCTCTCTCCTCTAAACTATCCCTACTACCAAAGGGAAATCTTTAAATTCCAGCCTCCATATCGCCTCCGGGCCCAATTTGGGGTAGGCAAAGACCTCGGCGCGGCGGACAAAGGTAGAAAGCAACGCCCCGCACCCGCCGTAGGCCAAAAAATACACGGCGTTATATTTCCTGATTGCCCGCGCGACATCGCCGCTGCGCCCACCCTTGCCGATCATCGCCGACAACCCGGCCTTAAGCAAACCCGGCGTCCACTTATCCATCCTTGCGCTGGTGGTCGGGCCGCAGGCGCCGATAACACTGCCCGGCCGGGCCGGGGCCGGGCCGCAGTAATAAACCGCCGCCCCTTTTATGGCAAAAGGCAGAGCGTTGCCTTGTTCCATTGCCCGGGCCAGGCGCTTGTGCGCCTGGTCCCGGGCCGTATACACCACCCCGCTCAAAGATACCCTCTGGCCAACCCTCAACTTCTTTATCGTCTGCCTGCCCAAAGGCAATACCAGGTTTTGCATATCTATATCACCGCCGTCGCCGAACGCAGACTGTGGCAGCTGATGTTTACCGCTACCGGCAGGCCGGCGATATGCGTGGGATAAGTCTCGATGTTTACTCCCAGACAACACATCTTACGCCCCAGCCCCATCGGCCCGATATCCAATCTATTTATTTCCCGCAATAGTTCCTGTTCCCACCTGCGACTGTCGCCCGGGGCCCGGCGCGGTGGGCGCAGCCCGCGGAAGACAACAGGGCGCCTTATCGTCTTCAACAGCGCCTTCTTGGCCAACAAACAGGCATAGTCCTGGGTCCCGCCGATGCCTACGGCTACGATATAGGGCGGGCAGGCATCGGCCCCGGCATCGCGGACAACGCCCACGATAAAATCATTTATCTCCGGCAATTCCGCCGTAGGATTGAACATCTTCACCCGCGCCTTATTCTCGCAGCCAAACCCCTTGGGCAAAACCGACAATCTTATCCGCGCCCCGGCCACGATCTCGATATGCGTAACCGCCGGGCCATATCCCTGCGGCCCGCGCCTGACAGGGTCGGCTACCACGGAGCGGCGAAAAAGTCCCCGCTTATAGCCTTTGTCTATGCCCCGATTAATTGCCCGGTTCAATCCCCCACCCCCGATATGGACATCCTGCCCTAACTCTACGAAGACCAAGGGCATCCCCGTATCCTGGCAAAGGGCGATTTTCTTGTCTCGGGCAACAGCGGCATTCTCCAACAATACTTCGAATAACTCCTTCGCCCGTCGGTTCGTTTGGCCCTCCCGCGCAGACTTAAGGGCCGACAGGACATCTTTCCTTAATATAATATTCGCCCGCGCGGCCAAATCCGCTACGGCATCCTCTATTATCTTTGCGCTAATCTGTCTCATTAATTTTCTGAATGGGGATATTCTCTGCTCACAGTAGTAGTTATCCCGCCGCGGGGGTTGAATACCGCGGTTATCTTGGCGGCGCGGGGATGGGCGCAGCAAACGATATCGTCCATCACCTTATTCACCAGGTGTTCGTGGAATATGCCCACATTGCGATAAAAGGTCATATAATACTTCAGGGACTTAAGTTCCAGGCAAAACTTATCCGGGCGATACTCGATACGGATAACGGCAAAATCCGGCAGCCCGGTCTTGGGGCAGATACAGGTAAACTCGGGGATCTCCAGATAAACCAGGTAATCTTTATCGGGATACTGGTTTTCCCAGACCTCTATCCGGGGCGTCTTCAATCCGCGAATATCGTCCTGTAACCCCTCGTAATCCCTCTTCATACTTACTCCAGGCCTAACAATCTGTGCATCTGGGGGATAACCCGCACGTTGGACAAGTCGTTGAGACAAAACCTCTGAAAACGACGAATCTTATTTATCAGGGCAAGGCCAATCTCGGGAAAATTCGGTTGCAATATAAAAGGGATATTACGATCTACCTCAACGAGAATATTCACTGCCCTTTGGATATCGGATAATTTGGTAGAGCGACAAATCACCGCCTTGACAAAGACGTTTTTCCTGCGGGCGATATCGAGAAAATTTTTGTGCTCCGGCCACAGCTCGCCCCCGCCGGCAGAAGAGGGAAGCTTGATGTCCATAGCGATAATATCCAGGTTGTCGATCAACTCGCTAAGCTGGTTATAAAGAGTCCCGTTGGTCTCTAAATAAACCTTCATCCCATTTTGTTTGATTAAACGCAGGACATTCGCCAAAAACTCTTGTTGCAATAATGGCTCTCCCCCGGTAAGGGCCACAGAGTGGCAGCCCCGGCCAAAAACCATAATCTTCTCCAGCAATTCCTGCGGGGTATTCCTTTGATATTGCGACGGCTGGGTATCGCAAAAGGCGCAGCCCAGATTACAGCCGTAAAACCTGACGAATACCTGTTCTATTCCGACGTAAATACCCTCTCCCTGGATACTGCAAAATATATCGGATATCCTGCCGCTAATTGGCTGTTCGGCCATATTCAAGCCTCTGAAATTTTCCCGGCAAAAAGAGGATCTCTTATTTTTAAACGGGAAAATGCCTTTTCTCTCAACAGGCAGCTATCGCATACTCCGCAGGGGCGCCTGTTCCCCTTATAACAAGACCAGGTCATCTCCAAAGGCACACCCAGGCTCAGGGCCTGCCTTAAAATCTCCAACTTCGTCTTGCGCAACAAGGGGGTAGCGATGCTAATCTCTTCCCCTTCTACCCCTCTTTTAGTCGCCAGCGATGCCAGCCTGCCGAAGGCCCGATAATATCCCGGACGGCAGTCGGGATAACCGGAATAGTCCAGGGAATTCGCCCCAATAAATACTGTCGTAGCCCCTATGGCCTCGGCGCAGGAAAGACCGAAACTTATAAATATCGTATTTCTCGCCGGGACATAGGTAGAAGGGATCTTCTGTTTGCCTCCGGCGCCTACCGAGGCCCTGGGGACCGCCATCTTCCGGTCCAACAAACTGGACCCTTTCCAGGGCAGGTTAAACTTAACGACCTTATATGCCGAGCGCGCCTTACGGGCGATAACCTGCGCCGACTTAATCTCTTTGCGATGCCGTTGGCCATAATCGAAGATCAGGCAAAATGTCCGATAACCATCGGCCCGGGCCATATATAACACCGTAGATGAATCCAACCCCCCGGACAACAAAACCACAGCCTTTCTCGACATCTTTTCTCTATAATGTTACAAAAGTGACAATGTCGGTTTTGTAACATTATTTTAGTAGCAGTTAAAAAATTAGAACATGAGCGGCACAAATAGACGAATTAGACGAATAAAACCATAAAGGGATTGCTTCTCCTCGCCATGACATTAGGACACAGTCTAATTGTTATTTTTGTAACATTAAGAGGGGCGATAGGTTGCGCTGCTGCCTTCATTTTCCCAGACCGTAACCTCTATCCCCATATCCGCCAGCGCAGACGCCAGTTGCCCGTAAATAAATTTGGCGATATTTTCCGAACTAGGATTTATTTTTCCGAAACACTCCATATCGTTGAGATATTTATGGTCAAGCTGCTCCAACACGTTGTCCAGCATACCTCGCAACTTCCTGAAATCCACTACCAACCCTACATCGTCCAGACGCCCGGAGGTAACGGCCAATTCCACCCGCCAGTTGTGCCCATGCAACTCCTCGCACCGCCCCTTATACCCCCTAAGATTATGCGCCGCGCTAAACCCGGAAACAACCCTTAGTTTGAACATCTGTCGTTACCTTATACTTTACCGTTAATGAGACAAAAACCGACATTGTCGGTTTTTGTCTCATTAAGCAGCTATGTGGCGCGACGGATTGCGCCTTTGTCTATCTTGCCGCTGCCGGTCTTGGGCAAATTGTCCACAAACTCGATATAATGGGGGATCTTGAAATGCGCCAGGCGCCTGCGGCAAAACTCGCGCAGGTCGTCTTCTTTTATCGCGCCGTTATTTCCCACGACCAGGGCCTTAATCGCCTCCCCGCGCAGGTTGTCCGCAACCCCGATAACCGCGGCCTCGCTAATCTCGGGATAAGACTGCAGCGCCGCCTCGACCTCCGGGGCATAGACCAATTGCCCGGATACCTTAATTACATCCTTCCTGCGCCCTGCGATATATAGAAACCCCTGGGCGTCGAACCGCCCCAGGTCGCCGGTATAAAACCAACCGTCTCTCAATGCCTCCCGGGTATCCTCCGGGTTGCGATAATAACCCTGCATTACCACCCAACTCTTGAGGACAATCTCCCCTGTCTCCCCCGGCTTCACATCCCGACCGCTCTCGTCGACCAGTCTAATCTCGACCCAGGGCGCGGGCAGGCCCACGCTCTCTATCCTGTCGCTATCCAAAGGAAGCACGGTATTTGGCGGACAGGTCTCGGTTAACCCCCAGCCGTTCAACAGGCGGGCCTGAGGGCAATGCCTGCGGAAACGCCGCAGATCCTCCGCGGCGCTGGGCGCGCCGAATACCACGACCCAGCGCAGGGTAGCCAGGTCGTATTTTTCGAATTGCTTAAGCCGCAAAATCGCGTAATACATCGAAGGCACGATGTGAAAACAGGTTACCTTGTATCTTTCGATATTGCCCAAGAACTTGAGCGGAGAAAACCTCTCCATCAGCACCAAAGACAAGGCGAAACTAAGCATATTCTGGATATAGACCAAACCGCCGCTGTGCGAAAGAGGCAGGCAACAGATCTTTATGTCTTTATCGCTTAAATCGACGAAATAACGCATGGCCCGGGGAGAGGCGCCCAGGTGGCGATAACTCAACATTACCCCCTTGGGCCTTCCCGAACTGCCCGAGGTGTATAGTATCAAGGCCAGGTCGTCGGCATTGCCCTCGGCGTTCAGCTTCCCTGACAAAGCCCCCTCCGAACTGCCCGCGCGCGCGCGACCAAAAAGGTCCTTGCCGCGGGTAAAGACAACCTCGGACAACGAGGGGACATCTTTGCTTATATCCTGCCAAAAATCTCCCCCTTTATCTGCGGCGATAAGCGCCTTGGCCCGGCAATGAGCAAGGCAGTTTACCAGCTCCTCCCGGCTAAGCATAAAATCCAAAGGCACGGCCACGGCCCTAAGACAAAACAAGGCCAGGTAACTATATACATACTCCGGACAATTGGGCAGATATAAACCCACCCTGTCCCCCGCCAACACCCCCTTCTGCCGCAGGCCATCGGCCACGGCAAACACATTATCCCGCAATTGGGAAAATGTTATAACCTCATCGGCAAAAAACAAGGCCGGCTTATCCGGGTATCTCTTGGCATTATCAAGCAATAATCTTATCGTATCCATCTGTCCCCTGACTTCCGACCCCCGCTTCCTCAAACCGCCACAATAACAATCCCCTTCTTGTTGGCCAGGCCGACAACCTCGTCCCTGTCCAGAACCAATGTCCTCCCTGCCTCTATCGCCAGACAGGCGGCCCTGACCCGAGACAAGATCTTGACCGTCCCCGTCCCCACCACGGGCACATCGAAACGAAAATCCTGGTTGGGACGGCTGACCTTGACTACGGTTACCCCACATCGTCCTATGCGCCCTCCTCTATATATCGTGGCATTGGTCCCCTCCAGCGCCTCCACGGCCACTATCGCCTTTTGCTTTACCACCACGGTCTGGCCGATATCCAGGGCGGCAATCTTTCTCGCCAGGCCCAGGCCAAAATGTATGTCCTGCCATTGCTGTTCTGTCGGCTGTTTTTGACTAAACGTAGAGGCCTGGGGGAGATGATGAGAGAGAAAGGTCAAAGAACTAACCATCTCGATACCCTGCTCTTGCAGGCGGCGAATAATCGCCTTAAAGATGGTATCGGCCCTGTTGTCCTCCAGCCTTCCCAATAGCCGGCTCAGCTCCGGCCCCAGCCTGCCTTGGCCGTCGAATAAACGACGGGGATTTATTTGTCCCGCCATCACGGCCCGGGTTACGCCCTCGGAGCGCAAAAGCTGCGGGATGCGGGAAAACCCGGAAACATCCAACCAAAATACCTTGTCCACATACCTGCTCAACCCCCAGAAGGTATCGCCCCGGACGGCGATGGCAACAACGCGAACCCCGCGTTTAGCCGCCTCCCGGGCGAACAAAAAAGGAAATCCTCCGGACCCGGCAATAAGACCAATGTTCATATCGGCAAAATCAGAGAAAACTTACTCCCCCTGCCCTCTTCGCTCTCTAAGACAACCCGGCCATTATGCGCCTCGGCCGCGTACTTAACCAAGACTAAACCCAACCCGCTGCCCTCTATCTTGCCCACCGGGGCGCGGCGGGAGCGATAAAAGCGACGAAAGATCTTTTTCTTCTCAGAGGCAAGGACGCCCATCCCCCTATCGACAACCTCGATAACGGCATTGTTGTCTCCGCGGACCAGATTAACATCGATATCTTTATCCGGGGGGGAATACTTGACGGCGTTGGACAAAAGATTTATCAACGCCTGAGAAAGCGACTCGGCATCCATCTTGACCCGGGGAAACACGCCGTGGACACGCAGGTTTATGCGATGGCTTGCCTCATATTCGCGAAAATGCGCCACGGTATCCCGCACCAGGGCAACGATATCCTCGCTGCGAAAATTATCCCTATTGCGCCCCTGTTCGATGCGGGAAAAGCCCAGGATGTTGTTGGCTAGTTGCGTAAGCCTCTCGCTCTCGCCGCTGATAATCCCATAATACTCCCGTCGTTTATCCTCGTCCGGGACGCGGCCGTCACGCAGCATCTCGGAAAACATCCGTATCGAGGTAAGCGGCCGCCTTAAATCATGAGAAAGACGCGTAACAAACTCGTTTTTCAGCTCCGCCAGGCGCCACTGGCGGGAAAGACAGCCCAAGGTGAACACCCCGCCGGCAATAATCGATAGCGCGGAAAATACAATCAGGCCTACATAAAAATAGGGCCTCCTCTTTCTTTCCTCCGTCCTTTTCCCCAGCAGGGGATACCTGTCGTAGACCTTTAGGGTCCACTGCTCAAGCACATTCGAGGAAAAAGACCTAAAAGGGATATCCTTCAAACGGCGGGAATAGACCGGTCCCCCGCTCCCGGAGGGAACCTCGCCGCTCACCAACAAACCCTGTTCGTCGCATATCGCCACCTGCCCCCGGAATATCGATTTCTGATCACGAACTATCGCCTCTATCGCCTGCCTGTCGGATAAGGCCTCCGGGGCATCAATCAATGCCGCCCTAATCTCCCCGATAACGATATCGGCCATCGCCTCATAACGCGCCCGGGAATGACTTTCTACAATTTGCTTCTCGCTGCGCACGGCCAACAGGCCAAAATAGGCCAAGAGGCCGGTAGGGATCAACACCGAGACCAAAAATATAAACACAATCCTCAGCTTCACATCTCTCTACTCAATATCAACCTTTGCGCTACCAAATGAACAGATTAGAAGCCAGGATTTTGTCCGTAGGCAAGGCGCGCGACCCATCCACTGGATGGGTGCCCCGACGCAGCCTGTCTGCGTGCGGAGACGCA
>JBHHYQ010000013.1:0-12505 GCA_046757595.1 Candidatus Omnitrophota bacterium | reverse complement strand
GTTCTATATGTCGCCGGATCAAAAGATGTTCTTTAAAATTATGGACAATGAATTAGTGCCTTTTGCTAAGAACATCTTCAGAAACGCTCGCGTAGATATAAATGATATAGATCTTTTTTTATTGCATTATCCCAGCAGGCCTCTGTATGATAACTTTATGAAGGGTTTAAATATCCCGCGTCAAAAAATATTTAATACTTTCCCTGAACACGGTAATGTAATTGCTTCAGAGATGCCTATTTTGTTGGAAAGGGCCATTAATTCGAGGCGCATCCATAGCGGGGATCTCATTTTTATGTTTACTTATGGAGCTGGTATTACTGGTGGCGGATTGATAATGCGATATTGATTGCGTTAATGTCGCATTTTTCTTAAAATAGCCTTGGTATATATGAATATTTACAGCATCTCACCGCTTTTTTGTGGTATTATTGCATTAACGCTATCCATATTTGTTGTTAGAAAAAATATCCATTCTTCTTTAAATCGAATTTTTAGTTTGCTTTGCCTGGAGACTTTTTGGTGGCAAGCATGCTGGTTTGTCTCTTATTGTTTCCCTTTCACAAATTGGCAAAAAGATGTTCTGGTAAGGGCTGCTTGGTTGTCAGTTTTGTTTATCCCCTTCACCCTTTATCAATTCGCAGTGCGATTTTTAGGTCTTGAGAGAGAAATGAAGCGGGTAAGGGCATTTTATTCCATCTGTGGGTTTTGGTTGTTTTTACTTTTAGCTACAGATTTGTTTATTGTCGGCCATTATCAATTCCGATGGGGGTATTACACCAAAGCTGGCCCACTTCATCCTCTATATTTATTATGCGTGGCCTTTGTATTCTTGCGTAGTCTATATCTCCTCAAACAAAAAAGCTATAATTTAAGGATTCCAGTCGTTATCCGTAATCAGAATAAATTTGTTTTCTTCTCTTTTCTTTTGTACTTTTTTGCTACCAGTGAATATTTGATTAACTACGGCATAAATTTTTACCCCATCGGTGTATTCTTCATCATTGCCTCTTTTTCGGTCATCGCCTACGCTATCGTCAAATACCGCCTTCTGGATATAAAAATTGCCATTACCCGCACGGGGATATTTGCCTGCGTGTATGGCTTGGTGTTGGGGTTGCCGTTCTGGGTTGGTTCTCATACCAGGTCCTGGCTGTTTTCTACTTCTTTGGCCGTGGTCCTGGCCTCTTTGGGCCCGTTCTTTTACAGCGTGTTGCGGCGCAAGGCCGAGGATATCCTCTTGGCCAAGCAACGTCATTATCAGAGGATGCTTCTTCAGGCCGGAAAGGGCATGCTTAGGGAGCATAACCTGCGTCGATTGCTCAAGCTCATCGTCTATATGGTAAAAAAGATAGTAAGGGTGGAGTTTGCCGCCTTATTCCTTAAGGATGGGGGGGTCTATAAACTAAAGGCAATAAGAAACCACGATGTTATCCCCGGGGAATTTGCCTTTTCTGCGGACAGCCCCTTGGTGAACTGCCTTGGGCAACGTCGGGCCGCTATTACTTACGAAGAGATAAAGCCCCTGATAACCCAGGAGCCGTTTTATCTTGGTATGCACCTTGCCGTTCCTTCGTTTAGCCAAGACGGCCTTCTGGCCTTTCTGGTCCTGGGCGAGAAAAACGACCGCAGTTTTTACAATGAGGAAGACATTGAGACCTTCGAGGTCCTCTCGCATCAGGCGACCCTGGCCATAGAAAATTGCCTGGTTGTGGAGGAGTTCAAACGTTCCCAGGAGCAATTGTTCCAGGCCGAGAAACTGGCCTCTATCGGCGGGATGGCCTCGGGCGTGGCCCATCAGATCAGGAATCGCTTAGGTGTATTCAGCGCCGAGGCCGGCAATATCCGCATGGAGGTGGAAGACCTGTTGGAAGGCTCTTCGCCCTTGGCCGAAAGCCCTCAGGCGCAAAAAAGCCTGAACTATGTCCTGGAAAAGACGGAAAAGATAGAGAGCAATGTGCGCAGCTGCTCCGGGATAATCAAGGGGATATTGGATTTTGCCGGCAGCCAGCAGCGCGACCTGCAGTTTTCCCATTTTCCCCTGCAGGACCTGATAAATCTGTCTTTGCCGGCGATTATGACCAAGCACTCTATCGATGACTTCCCCCTGCGCCTGAATTTGGGCCGGGACAGCGAGATCTACGGCGTGAAGGGACAGCTGGTCGAGGTTATGTTCAACTGCCTGGACAACGCCTATGAGGCCATAGAAGAGAAGGCAGAGGGGTTGAGCGAGCCGGAAAAGCGGTCTTTTGTCCCGGATATCAAGGTGGCCCTCAATCAACTAAGCGAGGCCTCGCGCATAGAGATTAGCGACAACGGCATTGGCGTGAAACAGGAAGATGCCTTAAGGATATTCTCTCCCTATTTTACCACCAAGAGTTCTACCATCTCCGGCACCGGAGTGGGGATGTTTATCGTTCGTCGCATAATCGAAGAAAACCACAAAGGGAGAATCTGGTTCAAGTCGGAATATAAAAAGGGAGCGCAGTTTGTTATCGAGTTGCCACAAAAGCGGGGATAAGAACCCTATTGGGAAAAATGCGGCAGATTATGGGGTTATTCAGGCATTTGGGATTATTTTAGTTTTGTCTTTGTTCGGGCGCGCCTATGCTCGGGATGATTTTCCGGTATACGAAAAGGTAATATATCGCGCCGGGAGATTTACCCTCGAGGGGTATCTTTGCGAACCGTCGGGCTATGGGCCTTTTCCGGGCGCTGTTAACATTTATTGCCGGAACACGGCGGACCAATTTAGGGGGCGTTGGTAATTATGGCCCCTGCCCCGGGGCGCGGCGCCCTCGAAAACGCGCTAAATTATACAGAGGAGATTGCCGCCCCGGCGCTTCTTTTGGTTGCGGAAAACGACAACAGGCAGGCTGATCACCTGCGTTTGAGTTATGACGCAAAACATGCGCTCGATGCGGCCGAAAGACATCGCGGTTGATTGTTTTATCCGCCTTATGGAGGCGACGGGCATCGGATGTTTTTTACCGTTGGTGGTTATTGGCGGGATGTGCGGGATTTTCTGGAGACGAATTTGAAAAGATTAAGTTTACCGTTCAGCGCCTTCGTTATGATATAACGCAATGATGAAAAATATTTCCGTTAGCATCGGAAAGATGAGATTGGGCAATCCGGTGATTGCCGCCTCCGGGGCCTTCGGTTATGCCCGGGAGTTTGCCGGGCTGACGGACATAAACAAGCTGGGGGCCATTGTTACCAAAACTATTACCCTGAACTCGAGAGAGGGCAATCCCCCGCCGCGCCTGGCAGAAACGGCATCGGGCCTTATTAACGCTATTGGACTGCAGAATAAAGGAATAGACAATTTTCTAAAAGATGATATTCCTTACTTGCGGACATTGAAAACGCGGGTTATCGTAAGTATTGCCGGGGCAAACACCCGGGAGTTTGCCGAGTTGTCCCGCAGGTTGGATATCGATGGCGTGGCCGGCCTGGAGCTAAACCTGTCTTGCCCGAATATCGGAATGCGCAGGATGTTTGTCGGCAGGTCCGGCAGGAGAAAGGGTGTTTTTGGGGCGGCGAAGGTGGGGTTAATCGCCCAAGACGCCCGTCGGACTTATCGGGCCGTCTTTGCCGCGCGCCGGGCAACCCAAAAAACAATTATCGCCAAGTTAAGCCCCAATGTTGGGGATATCTCGCTTATCGCCCGGGCCGCGGAACAGGCCGGGGCAGACAGCGTGTGTATCGCTAATACGTTTTTGGCAATGGCTATGGATACGAAGACACGTCGTCCCAGGCTGGCCAATATCACCGGCGGGTTAAGCGGCCCGGCGATAAGGCCCATTGCTTTGCGTATGGTGTGGCAGGCCTGTCAGGATATCGATATTCCGGTAATCGGCTGCGGGGGGATAATGTCTGCTCAAGATGCCCTGGAGTTTCTTGTCGCCGGGGCCTCTGCCGTCGAGGTGGGCACGGCGAATTTAGTCGATCCGCAAAGCGGGATAAATATTATTCGGGGGATAGGGGATTACCTGCGGGAAAGGAAGATAAAATGCCTGAGTTGCCTGAGGTGGAGACAATAAAAAGGGAGTTGTCTCGGACGATAGTCGGGCGGAAGATAGTCGATGTAGTTATTAGAAATCCTAAGGTAATCAAACAGCCCTCGCCCAAGGCATTCCGTTCTCAGCTAAAGGGCAAGGTGATAAGAGGCGTTTTGCGTCGGGGCAAGGTTTTGATTTGGGAGTTGTCTCCCCATAAATCGCTGACGATACATCTGAGAATGACCGGCCAGCTGGTTTATCCGGGGAACGGGCAGAAAAGCCGCGTAAGCTTTATCTTTGCCGATAAGGCTACTTTGGACTTTAATGACAGCCGGGTGTTAGGGGAGCTTCGTTTGCTTTCGGATTGGCGCAGTTTGAGGTTTATCCGCGAGTTGGGCCCGGAGCCATCTGAGTTGACCGCGGCCCGGTTCTGTGATTTGTTGTCTCGAAAAGGAGCAAAAATAAAACCGTTATTGATGGATCAGCGGGTTATCTCCGGGATAGGCAATTTATACGCGGCCGAGGCATTATTTCGGGCCAAGGTCCATCCCCAAAGGCCGGCGCGGACACTGTCGGACAAAGAGAAGGGTTTACTTTTTAAGGAAATAAAGGCGACATTGTCCGAGGCGATAAGGTGCGGGGGATCATCGATGGATCAATATGTCCGCGTCTCCGGAAAAAGAGGTAATTATGCCGTCCGCCACAAGGTTTATAACCGCGCCGGTAAGCCTTGCCCGGCCTGTAATACACCGATAAAAAGGGTTGTCTTGGGGGGCCGGGGGACATATTTTTGCCCGCGATGCCAGTCTGGTTGATTGCGACGAGATATAGCATGGCTATAGGAGCGCGCCATTGTATGCAGGATGCGCCGGATTGTTGGTTTTGTCTTATCGGGTAATTTTGGCGTAGCCTGATTATCGCTATGGAGATTTTGGGTGTGTACGTTAAAAAGGGGTTTACTCTCGTAGAGATCATTATCGCCTCGTTGATTATGGCTGTGACCATCGGGGGGTTGTTTAGCGTGTTTGTCGCCGGGGGCCGTTTTGTCCAGCGGGCCCAGAGGAGGTTGCGGGCGTTCAATGTCGCCCAGGCCGAGATAGAGAAACGGCGCAAGTTCGTGCGTATCGATACCTGGGATACTGCGGACTTGCGGGCTACGGGTAATTGGGGCGCCTGGACCAATGGCGGCGTAATCAGCCTCAATAAACCCATATACCATTACCGCGTGCAAAACGACCCGAATAGTAACGTACCTTCTACAGTAAGCGGCAACCAGCGCTGCCGCCGCATGGATATACAAGTAAGGTGGGATGAACCGAATTAGTAGTATTGTGCACAAGAGCACAAGTGCACAGGTAGAGCGTCAGCGTTCCAGTAAGCCAGAGCAAAAGAATGCTGATGCACCGCGCCTTAACTTGACAAAATCAACAATGTTGATTTTGTCAAGTTAAGGCAGTCTATGCCCTATGTTTTTAAAAAACGCACTACGCACTACGCAATACGCACTACGCACTACGCAATACGCACTACGCACGACGCACGACGCAATACGCAATACGAATTCTGGCCTAACCCTGATTGAGCTAATCATCGCCATATCCCTGTTGAGCCTGATAGTGTTGACCGCGGGGAATATGGATGTGGCCTCGCGGGCGTTGTTTGGCGCCTCGGACCGCCAGGCCGAGCTGCAAAACGAGGTTAATCCTGTATTGTTGCGCATCAAAAAGGATGTTAACCGGGCCGTGGGCGCGGTGGGTGATCCGGGCCTTAATGTAGTAGTAAACAAGAATTGCCTGTCAATCCGAGTTGACCTGGGAGGAGGCTCCAATTTTTCCTATCCCGCCAATGATAACTGGGTGGCTTATAAACTTTCGGGAAACCAGATAAAATATTACAGCGGCTATACCAATAATAGCGCCTGTCCCCCCGGGGGGGGCCTCACCTCGGACATAATCGCCAATAGGATTACGGATTTTACCATAACCTCCCTAACTAGCGATTTTATCCCAAACTTTGTAACCGGGGTAGATGTCTCTCTTACTGCTCGGTATGACCCCTCTCAGGCGCCTAACGCGCAAAATAACCCCGAATTAACCCTCTCTACCGCGGCCCACGCCCTGTCCCAGTCGGCGAGGTAAAATGCGATATCTTTTTAATCATTGGGTGAGGATAAGCCGGGCGCTCAGCCAGGCAGATAAAATTTTGTTGGCTTTGGATTACGATGGGACGATAGCGCCTATCGTCTCTCAGCCGGATAAGGCAACTTTGTCTTTGCGGATGCGCAAGATTTTAAAAAATGTCTCCGGCAGGAATAATGTTAGAGTGGCGGTAATCAGTGGGCGGAGTCTCAGGGATGTTAAGGGACTGGTGGGGATTGGCGGAATTTTTTATGCTGGTAACCATGGCCTGGAGATAAATCTGCCTGGGGTGAGGTTTGTCCACCCCGCGGCAATAAAGGCCAGGCCATTGTTGCGAAAGATTAAACGTTCTTTGCAAAACAAGGCCGACGGTATTGGGGGGGTAATTTTTGAGGACAAGGGGTTGGTTTTGGCCTTGCATTATCGCCGGGTCGATAAAAGGATTGTCCCGCGCCTGAAAGAAATATTCGAATCCGTATTTTGTAATTATTCCGGATATGGGTTGTTGGATGTTGGGCGGGGTAAGCAGGTTTGGGAGATTCGTCCGCGGACAAGTTGGGATAAATATTCTGCCTTGCAGGTGATTGGCAAGAGCGTATTTGTTAAAGGCTCGCCCGGGTTGACTATTTATATTGGAGATGACTTAACCGACGAAGACATATTTTGTCGTATGACGCCCAAGGATATTTCGGTATATGTCGGCCCGCCAAATAATAAACGATGCCGCAGCCGGGCGCGCTATTACTTAAACGGCGTTTCTGAGGTTAGAAAATTTATCGAGGCTATCGATAGCCAACAGCGCAGTAGCGCGCTATCACATTAGTTTCTGTATATCCTCTACATCGGTTTCTCGTGTCTTCTGTCTTGTCATTCTCCGCAAAAGCGGGCAATGATAGACAATAGGGGATTATTCATAACTATGTGGCAACCAGTAGTATGGTGAATGCATTATTGAGCTGGGGGGCATTTTAGGAAAGGGTAATGGAAAATCGAAATTCGACTGTAATCGACGCCGGGGGGATTTCTCGGCCTTCGATTGCCCTGATACAAAAGTTTTCGTCATAAACTAATTCAACAAAATGTTAGCGGGAGTATCTTTATGGTTCCTGAGGAGGTATTGAAGAATATTCGGCGAATCCAGATAAGGACATCGCGGATGGTCTCGGATATCTTTGCCGGGCAGTATCAAAGCGTGTTCAAGGGTAAAGGGATGGAATTTTCCGAGGTGCGGGAATATCAGCCCGGAGACGATATTCGTTCTATAGACTGGAATGTCACCGCGCGCAGTGGCCGGCCGTTCGTAAAGAAGTTTATCGAGGAGCGGGAGCTTACGGTAATCTTGCTTTTGGATGTATCTCCCTCGTTTTACTTCAGCAGTCAAGATAAACCAAAAAGACAGCTGGCCGCAGAGATCTGTTCGCTGTTGGCGTTTTCTGCCGCCCGCAATAACGACAAGGTGGGCTTTATCGCTTTCTCCGACGAGATAGAAAGGTTTGTCCCCCCCCGCAAGGGCTTAAGCCATATCCTACGTATCGTCCGCGAGAGCCTGTACCTTAAGGCAAAAGGCAAAGGGACGGATATTACCGGCGCCCTTGAGTATCTTAATAAGGTTACTACGCGCAAGACAGTAAGCTTTATCCTTTCCGATTTTTATGACCGCGGATTCAAAAAGGCCTTGTCCGTGGCCCGGCGCCGCCACGATATTACGGCGATCAGCATTACCGACCTCCGGGAGACGGAGTTGTGCGATGTGGGCATAGTTTATCTGGCGGATCCGGAGAGCGGAGAGAGGTTTTGTTTGGATACATCTTCGGCAGAGATACGCAATAGATATAATCAGGATGCCCGGGAGAGGCTGTGGCAACGTAAGAGGTTGTTCGATTCCCTGGGGGTTTCCCATATCGATATCCAGGCCGATGTCTCTTATGCGCGGGAGCTGTTGAAGTTTTTCCGCGCCCGGGAAAAAAGGAGGTAGGTTCAGATGAAAAAAACAATATTTGTTTTGGCGGTATTTTTGGCGGGTCTGATTTTGGGGGCGGTTGTCTTGAGGCAGCCGGTGGCGCCTGCGGGCAATGCTGCGCCTGCGATGGAGGGCAATGCCTGGACGGACAAACAACAGTTGCAATACGCCAATCTTTTATTGAGCAAGGGGTTAAAGCAAGAGGCAGCCCTTGCCCTGGCGGATTATCTAAAGCCGGCGGCTGTGGGTGGGGCAGAGGCAGCAAAGATATGCCTGCGTATCGCCGATATTTATATGGATCTTTATAAATACGAACAGGCCCTGGCCTATTTTTATAAGGCCGAGGTATTGGACAGCGCCTCGGTAACCGGTCCGGCAGAAGAGAAGATAGTCGCGGCCCTGGAGGGCCTGGGGATGACCCGGCAGGCGCAGTATGAGCTTAAGGCGCGCACATCGTTGTCGCCGGGAAAGGAGGAGACGGCCGATGTGGTTGCGCGCATCGGAGAAGATAAGATTACGGCCAAGGAGATAGACGATGCGATGAAGCGTCTGCCGCAATGGGCCGGTAAAGAGTTCGAGGAAGAAAGCGGCAGAAAACAG
Source organism: Candidatus Omnitrophota bacterium (assembly GCA_046757595.1). Lineage (GTDB taxonomy): Bacteria > Omnitrophota > Gorgyraeia > Ghiorseimicrobiales > Ghiorseimicrobiaceae > JBHHYQ01. The sequence continues at coordinate 3,803 of JBHHYQ010000013.1, read as the reverse complement.
TTTATCCGACAATATGTCGCGGCCGAGGCCCTGTATCGCAAGGCGAAAAGGATGGGCCTGGAAAAAGAGCCCCGGATAAGAAAGGGTATAGAGTTGTTTAAAAAGGACATGGTAATTCGCGAGTTTCTGACCCGTCGGATAGCAGAAAAGATTAACATCGATGATAGCGATCTGAGGAATTATTATCAGGCCCATAAAGATAGGTATCTGCCCAAACAGGAAACGGGCGGAGAGGACGCGGATAAAAAAGATATGGATAAAGGCGAAAAGAAGAGAAAGGGCGGCCCCGGGAAAATAATGAAGATGGCCGCCGGAGAAAAACAGGTAGATAATGAGAAGGATGTAGAGGATAACTTTGAGCAGGTTAAGCGACAGGTTCGACGCGACCTGCGTTCCCAAAAGGAGCAACAAATCATTCAGGATCTTACCAGGCAGGCCCTGGAAGATGAAGATGTGGAGGTATATTAGATTTTGTCTTATTGATGATGAATTACCGACTCTTGACTTACTAATGTATGATTTAGGAGCCAGGGTTTTGCCCGTCGGTAAGGCGCGCGACCCATCCACTGGATGGGGCGCCCCGCGGGGTACCCGGACGATAGGATGGGTCGGCCGGCTCCACGGTGGCGCTTCGAGGCGGAGTAACGGGCGCCGTGGGCAAAACGGCTTATAAACGCGCATTAGTAAGTCAAGGGTTAATAAATATGGGCTTTTCGATATTTGCTGTTGGGCGCAGCGCCTAAAATGTAAGCTATTTGGGTTTATTCCAGGGAGGTATTGATGGAAAACGATGTTATGCCGGTTGTTACATTGCGGGATTATTTGCGGGTATTGTTTCGTCAGAAGGCCGTTGTTGTTGTTGTATTTGCGACCGTTGTCCTTGTTGTTGTTTTGGGGTTGCAATTTAAGACCCCGGTTTATCAGGCTGAGGTCAAAATACTTATCTCGGCGGAGAAGCAGGTAAGCGCCCCCTATTATCGCGAATTGTCCGCTTATGCTAATAGCCAGGTTGTCTTGACTCAGTCGGAAATCGTCCGTTCCGGGCCGGTAATCGAGCGGGTGGTCGGCGCCTTGGGGTTAAATAAACGCCCTATGGATTACGAGAAGCGGTTTTGCTCGCCGTTAAAAAAGGCCTGGGTGAATTTTAATGTTAAACGGTTGGATAAAAAGTATTCTTCTTTAAGCGAGGAACAGAGAAAAACTTATCTTTTTCGTTATGCCGCGGAGGACTTAAAAGAGCATATTGATGTCCGCCCTTTGCGCGATACCAATCTGTTCGTGATCTCCGTGCGGGATTTTAGCCCGGTGGGCGCGGCGATTATCGCCAATGTCGTTAGTCGTTCTTATGCTATTTTTGACCTGGAGCAACAATTGGCGGAGATGGAGCTTAAGTATGGAGAGAAACACTTGATGGTAAAACAACTGAGGGATAGTATCGATAAGATGCGGGAAGGATTGAATGGGCATCCGCTATCCAATATCGAGGCTATTGGCCCGGCCAGTGTCAAGATTATCGAGCAGGCCCGGGTTCCTCTCAGGCCGCAGGGGTTGCCCAAGATGGTTATTTTTATCCTGGCCTTGTTGTTCGCGCCGTTTTTGGGGGTTGTTTTGGCGTTTTGTTTCGATTACCTGGATCAGAGTTTTCGTTCCGTGGAGGATGTGGAGATGCGCCTGGGGCTTCCCTTATTAGGTTCTATCCCCCTGAAAGGCAAGTTCAAACGGGAGTTTCTTGGGCGGATGGCCGACCAGTTGCATATCTTGCTCGAGGATAAACATTGCCGCTCCCTGGCGCTTAGCTCGGTCTTGCCGCGGGAGGGGACGACGACGATAGTTGCTAACCTTGCCCGCAACTTTTCCCGCAAGCGCCGGCAGAGGGTCTTGCTTATTGACGCCAACTTTCGCAATCCCGGCCTGCATTGCGCATTTGATAGGGATATAAGCCTGGGGTTGTCCGATGTTATTGAAGGCGAGGCATCTTATGACCAGGCGATAAAAAATATCGAGCCAAACCTGTCTTTGCTTACCGCAGGCAAGACCATGCTTAATCCCCTGATACTTCTTTCTTCTTCCCGGATGTCCGAGTTGTTCAATTATGCCCAAAAGAAATACACCGTCATCTTTATCGATTGCCCGAACTTCAAAGACTTTTCCGACCTTGTGGCGATCTGCGGGTTTGTCGATGCCGCGGCGATAATCATCAGCGAAGGCAAGGTGCGCCGTCAGGTTGCCCGCAGGGCAGTGGAGGCGCTAAAAAAAGAAAAGGCTAATATCCTCGGAGTAATCTTAAACCAACGCCGCTTCGCCATCCCTCAAAGCCTCTATCAGGCCGTGTAACAGCTTAGTTTACAACATGCCTTACCCTTTAACCGTCGCCTGAAAGATAAAGTATAATTTGGGGCAGGGGGGGCAGGCGGCAGAAATTAAAGGGCTAAAAACGTAAAGGGCTAAAAACGTAACGCGTAACGGAATAACGCAACAACGCAACAAAACAGACCCGGACAAAAATGTTGCGTTAATTTCGTAATTTCGTTCGCGATCTTGGCTAAACGCAATGCGCAACATTTTTGTCCGGGTCTAAAATGTTGCGTATTGCGTTTAGGGGGCAGGAGGTAAAATGGCAAGAATGGTAATGGTAAAAAATAAGGTAATAGTTGCCGGGGCCATCTATCATATTATCCAGCATGCTCCCGGCAAAGAGATAATTTTTGTAGAAGACAAAGACTATCTTAAATTCTTATTCTTGTTGAAAGATGCGGCTAGAAAATATTCCTTAGAGATTTTAGCCTTTTCATTATTGCCTAATCACCTGCATATCCTTTTGAAAACCAAAGAGGAAAATCTCTCTGCGGCTTTAAAGAATTTTCTGCAAAGATATGCAATGTATCTTAACAAGAAATATGAAAGAAAAGGGCATGTTTTTTACGGAAGATATAGGGCAAGTCTGTGCGATAGCGACGATTATTTTTTTGCTATTGCCGCCTACATTCACCTTAATTCTTTTAAAGCTGGTTTGTCTGATTCCCCTTTTTTATACCGCTGGCATTCCCTGGATGTATATCTCAAAGACATTAAACAGAGCTTTGTTAATCCTGCGCCTATTCTGGATCTCCTTTCTGGCGATAGAGATAAGGCAAGAAAGATCTATTGTGATTTGATTAAGCAGGCGGCAGAGATTAAGGGCCTAAAAAGAAAAAAATACATTTTTGAGTTTAAGGGGTTGAGAAATTTTTATAAGGATTCCATTCGGATAATCACGGACTTGGCCCAGAGAGACAAAGCAAACAGCAAAAAACTGGAAAAATTATTAGTCACTGATAAATGGATAAAGGAGTTTAGAGAAAAAAAGTGCCTGAAATCTCCTCAGTCTATAAAGGCAAAAAGGTATGTTGTGGAACAACTCCTCTCCAGGGGCCTGGGCATAAATGACATAGCCGAATACCTACAGATTGACCGTTCAAGTATATACCGCCTTTTACATATCAGGCATTAACGCAATACGCAACATTTTAGACCTGGACAAAAATGTTGCGTATTGCGTTAATTTGGGGTAGGGGGGGGTCAAGCAGCCTTGTTTTTCCGTGGGCGGGTTTGTTTCGCCGCAGGCGGCTTTGGTTAGCATCAGGCGGGGAATGTTGGGGTTGGCGTTTAGTTTGGTTGTCAATCATATGTTATTCATAAAAAGATTTTTTGAGAAAATTACTTCTTCGCCAGAGAAAAAGGTTTTAGTTGATAATTTCTTTTCCCTGTCGTTTTTGCAGGTGGCGAATTATGTCTTGCCGTTGATTACCTTGCCGTATCTGGTG
>JBHHYQ010000012.1:0-12897 GCA_046757595.1 Candidatus Omnitrophota bacterium | reverse complement strand
GGCAACCTTCGAGAAGGAAAGAGGCCTGTAGTCAACCCCAGGTTGAGACAAAGGCCGATAGCCGGGAAAGAGATGGACAGGCTATCCCCTGCAATGGGGCAACGTTACAGGAAAGCCGATGACGCGGGAAATCCGCGCGCGCGGTTTTAGGAAGGGGATAACGGCCGTGAGGCCATTTCCTGCTTTACCAAGGGTTAGTAAGTATTGTGTTTAATCTGAGGGTGTTTTCGGATTATCGGAGTCTTGTTCGGGGCGCGGCAGAGGCCTTTTTTGTTGCCGCTGCGGCCGCAATAAAAAAGAAGGGGTTATTTACGGTAGTGTTGTCCGGGGGGAAGGCCCCGCAGGGGCTTTACGGGGAATTGTCGCAGCAGGCGATGCGGTTTCCGTTGCAGGGCGCGCTTTTGCAAAAGACGCATTTTTTCTGGGGAGACGATCGGGATGTTTTGCCGCAGGGCCCGCAGAGTAATTATGGTTGCGCTAGGAGGTTGTTTTTCTCTCGGCTGTCTTTGTCGCAGAAAAATATCCATCCCATAAGACTGGATTGCCGCGGGGCTGAGCAGGCCGCGGTTTGTTACGAGCGGGAGATTAGGAGGTTTTTTGGGGTGAAACAGGGAGAGTTTCCCCGTTTCGACCTTGTATTTTTGGGTCTGGGCCAAGACGGGCATAGCGCTTCTTTATTTCCCGGCAGCGGATTGCTGCAGGAATGCAAAAGGTTGGTTGCCGCTGCTTATATCGACGCCGTATCTACGTTTCGCGTCAGCCTCACTATTCCTGTGTTCAACAATGCCGCGCAGGTTGTCTTTCTCGTCAGCGGAAGAGAAAAGGCCGGCATTTTGCGCAATATCCTGAAAGGCCATTGTCCCGCGCATAGATATCCAGCCCGGCTAATCCGCCCGCAACAAGGACGGGTGTTTTGGTTTGTCGATCGGGCCTCTGCCGTGATTAGTGATTAGGCCGGGGGGAAAGGCTGGGGTCCGTTGTTGCCTAACGTTAATTTTGGATTTAATATGTCTTTGGCAATTCGTCCTACGGAAAATAAGGTCCGTCAAGCATTATTTAATATTCTCGGCGATATTCATGAGTTGTCGTTTTTGGACCTGTTTGCCGGGACCGGCTCCGTAGGGATTGACGCGGCCCGGCATGGCGCGGGACGGGTAGTGTTTGTGGAAAATTCCCGGGCGGCCCTGGCCTTGTTGGAGAAGAACGTCGCCAAGGTATGCCCTAAAGATAGTGATTATCTCGTCTTGCCGCTGGATGTTTATTCCGCGCTGGATAAGTTTGTCCGGCGGGGGGAACGTTTCGATATCGTTTTTCTCGATCCGCCTTATTTAGTTCGGAGTTCGGAGTTCGGAGTTGGGAGTTCAAAACCTAAAGTTCGGAGTTCGGAGTTCGGAGTTGGGAGAGGGACCTGCCCCGTTAGAGCCAGCTCGCCCTCTTGGGCGACCGTTGGCTCTAACGGGGTAAAAAAACCCTTGCAAACCATCGATAAATATGATATATTAGAAAATTCGGGGTTGATTATCGCCCAACACCATAAAAAAGACACCCTGCCTGCGGATTTACAAAGCTTGGCCTTGTTGCGGCAATATAGGTATGGGGATACTTTGTTGAGTGTGTATAAGAGCGACTAGTGCACTGTGACATAATTTTCTAACAATGTTACAGACAGACATTCCATCGCTAATGAGACAAAAACCGACAATGTCACTTTTTGTCTCATTAACGTTTTCGCTTTTGGGTCTTCGGTCTTGAAGATGAATTTTGTTAACTATGTGCCAAAAGGCAATATATCCCGGGACATTCGATCCGGTTACTTACGGGCATATCGATGTTATCAGGCGGGCGGTAGATGTTTTCCCTGACTTGGTCGTGGCTGTAGCCGATAACCTTCAAAAGCGGCCGTTGTTTAGCCTGAACGAGAGGGTGGAGATGCTTAGAGAGGTTACGGGGGACATCTGCGGGGTGGAGATCGTCTCTTTTCGCGGCCTGGTGGTTGAGTTTGCCCGTAAGGTGAAGGCCAGGGTGATTGTGCGGGGCCTAAGGATGCTTTCCGATTTCGAATACGAGTTTCAGATGGCCCTGACCAACCGTAAGCTCGCCCCGGACCTGGAGACGGTATTCCTTATGCCGGCGGAAAACTATAGTTATATCTCTTCCAAATTGTTGAAAGAGGCAGGGGCGTTAGGCGCGGAATTATCCAGTTTCCTGCCGCAGTGTATCGAAGAAAAACTTAAAGGACGGATTAAAAAAGGAGGGGCAGGTGGCTTTACCCAATCGTAGGTTTTCCCGTTGTCGTACGAGAAAGATGCGTACGCACAAGAAGGCCAAGGCCGCGCAGTTAAGTGTTTGTCCTCAATGCAAACAGGCAAAGCTGGCGCACCGCATTTGCACTGTCTGCGGATATTATAAGGGCAGAGAGGTCATAAAGATAAAGCCCAAGGAGAAGAAAGAGGAGAAAGGGAAGTAGGTGACTGGCGACTTGGCAACTTGGTGACTCACGATTTGTGACTTATTATGACTATATCCGTAGACGCAATGGGGGGGGATTATGCCCCGGGGGCCGTTGTTCAGGGGGCGGTGGATGCCGCGCGGGAATATGGCCTTGGTTTGATCCTGGTTGGCGATCAGGCCCGTATCAGGAGGGAACTGGATAAGCATAATCTTGCCGGCATCGCCGCAAGGATTACGATATTCCCCGCGGATGAGACCATTGCCATGGATGAACCCGGCGCGGTTAGCGCGCGGCGTAAAAGGGGCTCGTCTATCGTTAAGGGGATAGATTTGGTTAAGCAGGGACGAGCGGATGCCTTTGTCAGCGCCGGCAATACCGGGGCCGTGGTCTGCGCCGCAAGCCTTTGCTTGCGGATGCTTTCCGGCATCGAAAGGCCGGGGATATCTATCAATATTCCTACACTAAAAGGGGTGTCTTTGTTGGTGGATGTGGGGGCGAATATCGACCCCAAGCCCGTGCATCTGTTGCATTATGCGGTTATGGGCAATGCCTATTGTCGTTATGTGCTTAAAATGGACAATCCCAGGATAGGGCTGTTGAATGTAGGGGAAGAAGATGGCAAAGGGACGGATTTTATCCGCAGGGCCTTTGCCTTGTTGGAGGCCGGCGGGTTTAACTTTATCGGCAATGTCGAGGGCCGCGACCTGTTTTCCGGGGCCTGCGACATAATCGTCTGCGACGGGTGGAGCGGCAATATTGCCCTGAAGGTCTCCGAGGGCCTTATGGATTCAGTGGGGAAGCTGTTGCGTAGGGAGCTGATGGGCAGCCTTGCGGCAAAGATGGGTTTACTTTTGCTTAAAGGGAAATTAAGAAAGATAAAAAATACTCTGGATTACTCCGAATACGGCGGGGCGCCGCTTTTGGGGATAAACGGCGTGGTAATAATCGGGCACGGAAGTTCCAATTCCCGGGCGATAAAAAACGCCATAAGGGTGGCCGGAGAGGAGATAGGGGCTGGGGTCAACAAGCGGATTATAGAGGCTGTTTCCGACATATCCGAGGTTGGGCAATAACTTGAAAATGGCGCGGCGCGAAAGAAATGTAGGGATTATCGGTTTAGGCAAATATTTGCCCCGGAAGACGCTCACCAATCGCCACCTGGAGAAGATGGTCGAGACCTCCGACGAGTGGATCGTTACCCGCACGGGGATTCGTCAGAGACGAATGGCCCGCTTAAACCAATCTACGGGCGATATGGGGGCCTGCGCGGCCAAGGCCGCGTTACGCGACGCCGGGATAAAGGCCAAAGACTTAGATCTGATAATCGTGGCCACGATTACCCCGGATATGCAGTTTCCTTCCACGGCCTGTTTTATCCAGAGGGCTCTGGGCGCGGACAGGGCGGTCTGTTTCGATATCGGCGCGGCCTGCGCCGGGTTTGTTTATGCCGTCGTGGTCGCGCGGCAGTTTATCGATTTTGGCTACAACAATGTCTTGGTCGTGGGCGCGGAGAAACTGTCTTCCGTTACGGACTGGTCGGACAGGAATACCTGCGTGCTTTTCGGCGACGGGGCCGGGGCCTGCGTGTTGGGAGCGGTGAGGCGGCCGGGGATATTGGCAGATTATCTTGGCTCCGACGGTAACAAGTCGGATTTGTTGTTTTTGCCCGGGGGGGGCTCGCGCCATCCCGCCAGCAGGCAGACCTTGGCCCGTCGCCAGCACTTCATAAAGATGCAGGGCAACGAATTATTCAAGCTTGCGGTGCGGATTATGGCCGATGCCGCGTGCCAGGCCCTGCGCCGGGCCGGGTTGGCCTGCAAAGATGTGGATATGCTTATTCCCCATCAGGCGAATATCCGCATACTTATGGCCGTAGCCAAAAAACTCGGCCTGTCCGAGGATAAGGTGTATTGCAATATCGATAAATACGGCAATATGTCTTCGGCCTCTACGGCGATTGCCTTGTGCGAGGCGGTGAAATCCCGCCGCATCAAAAAGGGGGATGTCGTGCTTTTGGATGCCTTTGGCGCGGGTTTGGTTTGGGGGGCGGTAGTCATCAGATGGTGAGGGAGGCCGAGATGAGAAAGACGATTATTGCCGGGAACTGGAAGATGCATAAGACCGTAGGCGAGGCCCTGGAACTGGTTAACGGCCTGAAGCGGGGACTTTATTCTCTGGAGAATGTAGAGCTGGTTGTCTGTCCCGGGTTTACCCTTCTGGATGAGGTGGGCGATGCGCTTTCCGGCTCCGATATCTCTTTGGGGGCGCAGAATGTCCATTGGCAGGAAGAGGGGGCATTTACGGGAGAGGTCTGCGCGCGCCAACTTAAGGACATCGGCGCGCGTTATGTTATCGTGGGGCATTCCGAGCGCCGCCATATCTTCGGCGAGGATGATACGACGGTGAATAATAAGTTGAAGGCGGTCCTGGCCGCGGGGATGTCGCCGATACTCTGCCTGGGGGAGACATTGTCGCAACGGGAGGCCGACGAGACATTTAAGGTTATAGAGGAGCAGGTGACGCGGGGCCTGGCCGGGGTGAACAAACAGGGCCTGGCAAACAGTGTTATTGCCTATGAGCCGGTTTGGGCTATCGGCACGGGAAAGACGGCCAGCCCGCAGCAGGCGCAGGAGGTGCATAGTTTTATCCGCGGGCAGATATGCCGTTTATACGATGCCGAGGCGGCGCAGGGCCTGCGGATACAGTATGGCGGGTCGGTCAAGCCGGATAACATCGTGGCCCTGATACGCGAGGAAGATATCGACGGGGCGTTGGTGGGAGGGGCAAGCCTGGATGTTGATGCGTTTTGCGCCATCGCGCGCCAGGCTGCGGGTTTTTGAGTTTGTTTCCGCCAGAGGCGGATTCGCCTCAAAATAATGTTACAAAACTGACAGATTTCGGTTCTCCGACCCAGCCACTGGCTGGGTGCCCCGCGGTTCTCGGTGAACTTTTCTCTGGTGACCCGGTGACTGGTGACTCGGTGACCTTTTCTATTGTGACACAGTCTGAATGTCAGTTTTGTAACATTATTTTCGGGACTGCGTCCCGAATACGAAAAACGGGAGTAGAATATGTATACGACGATATTGGTAGCGCATATAATAATATGCGTATTGTTGGTGGGGATTGTGCTTATTCAGTCCGGCCGGGGCGGCGGGCTGGTCGAGAGTTTTTCCGGGGCGGAGTCTATATTCGGCACCAAGACTAATTCTTTTCTTACCCGTTCTACGGGGGTCTTGGCCAGTCTGTTTATTGTTACCTGCTTGTCGTTAACCTTTATCTCTGCCGGCAAGAGCCGTTCCCTGATTAAGAGACAGCCGGCGAAACCGCAGGTGCTTACGGTTACCCCGGAGGAGACAGATGCGGCAAGCGATGCTGTAGAGGATGCGGGTTCTTGAGTTTATTGAGTTTATAGAGTTGTGTTTCGAAACTTCTGTCCCGGAGCAAATCCCGATTCTGAGTTCTGAGTTCTGCTTTTTTACAATGTAACGATGAAACTATGCCTGATATTATTGTTCCCCCTTTTACAAACCGCATTCTTTTCTTCTCCCCTGGCCGCGGCCGAGGCGGGGAGGTATGGCGGCCAGCTTGTCCTTCCCGCCTCGTCCGACCCTCGTTCGTTTAACCCCATCCTGGCCAAAGAGACATCTACTACGGCAATTACGGGAATTATCTTCGAAGGCCTGACGCGGACCAATGGGCTGACCACAGAGGTGGAGCCGGCCCTGGCCAAGTCCTGGTCCGTGGACGAAAGCGGCCTGGTTTGGGAGTTTGACCTGCGCCGGGATGTGTTTTGGTCGGACGGAGAGCGGTTTACCGCCGACGATGTGGTCTGGACATTCAATCGCCTGATTTATAACCCGGCAATCCCCAGCTCTGCCCGGGATATATTTACCCTTTCCGGGGAGAGGATCAAGGTAGAGAAGGCAGATGATCATAGGGTTAGGTTTATCTTGCCGCGGAGATTTGCCCCGTTTTTGCGGGCGATGTCGCAGGAGATACTGCCCCGGCATATCCTTGCGCCGATCGTTGCGGCCGGCCGGTTCAATTTTGCCTGGGGCACGGATACGCCCCCGGGAGATATCGTCGGCACCGGGCCGTTTTTCCTCAAGGAGTATATCCCGGGAGAAAGGGTTGTTCTGCAGCGCAACCCCTTATATTATCGCCGCGATAAACAGGGGCAGCGGCTGCCTTACCTGGAAAAGGTGGTGTTTGTTGTCACCGGAGGCCGGGAGGGGGCCCTGTTGCGGTTTTTGGACGGGCAGGTGGATTATTATGCCCTTGGCGGCCGGGATTACCCCTTGCTCAAGCCCAGAGAGGCGCGGGGAAATTTTACGATATATAATACCGGCCCGGCATTGGGCAGTAATTTCCTCGTGTTCAATCAAAATAGCGGGGTTAACCCCCAAACCGGCAGGCCCTACCTGGACAAAAAGAAGCTGCGTTGGTTTTCCGACTATGAATTCCGCCGGGCCATAGCCCGGGCCATAGACAAGAAGGCGATGGTAGAGATATTGATGAACGGGTTTGGCCGGGGGCAACATTCTGCCTTGAGCCCTTCCTGCGGTTTTTTCTATAACCCCAATGTGCGGGTTTATGGCTATGACCTTGCGCGGGCCGGGGATATCTTGTCTCGCGCCGGTTATGTGGATAGGGACGGAGACGGCCTGCGGGAGGATGGGGAAGGCAACACCCTGGAGTTCACCCTTTACACCAACTCCCAAAGCAGCGAGCGGGCGCAGATCGCCGCGATTATCAAAAATGACCTGGCCAGGTTGGGGATTAAGGTCAACCTGCTTAATCTGGAGTTCAACGATCTGGTGCGCCGCCTTACCGCAACCTATGAGTGGGAGGCAATGGTTATCGGGCTTACCGGCGGCATCGAGCCGCACTTTGGCAAGAATGTCTGGTATTCCGCCGGCAGCCTGCATATGTGGTATCCGCGGCAGCAGGCCCCGGTTACGGATTGGGAGCGGGAGATAGACGGGATATTCGATGCCGCGGCCGGCGAGATGAACGCTAAAAGGCGCAAGGCGCTTTATGACCGCTGGCAGGAGATCGTGGCCGAGAGGCTGCCGGTGATTTATACCGTGTTGTCCGATGCGATGTTTGCCGTGCGCAATAAATTCGGCAACCTTAAGCCGACGAGTTTCGGCGGGGCGTTCCATAACCTGGAGGAGATATATATAGAGCGCAAGCGCGCAAGGGCATTAGAGCGCCAGTAGGATGTTATTAATTCTTGATTTACTAATGCGCGTTTATAAGCCGTCTTTTGCCCCTAGGCACCCGTTGCTCCTCCTCGCTCCTCCTCGCTCCTCCTCGATGTATCACCGAGGATACACCTCGGGGCGCCCATCCAGTGGATGGGTCGCGCGCCTTGCCTACGGGCAAAATTCTAACTTCTAAATCGTACATAGTAAATCAAGGGTTAATAGTATTCCAGTAATCCAGAACACAGGATTTGTGTTCCGGGACTTATGTCCCGAAACCATATATTTCACAACGTATACGAAATTGGGCGCTTTTAGCAGTCTTTATCTGTAAAAGAAAAGAGAAATAGAAGCCGTAGTAATTATGGATACTGTGGATAATTCTGCCGTATTTTGGCGGAGTTATTTAAGCGATGTGGAAAGGCGCGGAAAACTTAAAAACAATCTTTCCCTGCCTTTTCGCAAAAAGCGGCAGTATCCACAATAGTTTGGAATACAGATTAACAAGCTAAGGCTTATTATGCAAGTTATAGTTATCAATAGAATTACATTAAATTATTTCAAAGATCGGCGCCCAATTTCGTATATGCTGTGTATAATTTTAGATAACTTCTTGATTTTTCTGACGATATGGTATAGAATAATAGGGGATGGGTAACGTTTGCTTTTTCCTGGCAAGATAAGATTAGCGATGATGGATGTTTCTGAAGTTTCGTTTTGGCCTTTACAGCGAATCGCGCGATAAAATGAATATGGCGGGAGTTGGTTTAAATAGGCTTGGGGAAAGGTTTAAGGAATTGAAAATGCGCGGGCGTTGCGCGTTTATCGCCTATATTACCGCCGGAGACCCTACTTTGGACACTACTGCCGAGTTGTTGTTCGAGTTACAACTTCGGGGGGTAGATATTGTGGAGTTGGGTGTGCCGTTTTCCGATCCTCTGGCCGATGGCCCGGTTATCCAGCGCGCTTCCCTGCGCGCCCTGCGCGCTGGGGCGACACTGGAAAAGATCATCTGCCTGGTAGAGGCGCATCGTGAAGATATTCGCATCCCCATTTGTTTTATGTCGTATTATAATCCGATATACAAATTCGGTTTGGGGCGTTTTTGTCGCCGGGCAAAGCAGGCCGGGATAGACGGGTTGATTGTTCCGGATCTTCCTCCGGAAGAGGCCGGAGAGTTGATTTTCTGCGCCGAAAAGTCCAGGTTGGCAATGTCGTTTTTTGTCTCGCCGATGAGCAGCGCGCGCCGTATCCGTGTCGCCGCCCGGTATTCCTCCGGGTTTATTTATTATGTTTCTTTAACCGGAATTACCGGGGCGCGCAAGAGTCTTGCCGTTGGGCTGAGTCGAAGGATTACCTTGGTCAAAAAATATGCCTCCGGCCCGGTATGTTTGGGGTTTGGCCTGTCTACTCGCCGTCAGGTTGAGCAGGCCGGGCGTTTCTGCGACGGAGTTATCGTGGGTAGCGCCATTGTTCGTAAAATAGAGGAAAATATTGGCCGGGGTGACTTGGTAAAAAAAGTAGGCAGGTTTGTTTATAGTTTAATGGAGGGCTAATGTATAAGAGAACTGTATTGAAAAATGGGATAAGAGTTGTCAGTTGCGAGATGCCTCAGATGAGGTCGGTGTCTTTCGGCGTTTGGTTTAATGTCGGGGGACGGTTTGAAAATAAGGCCAATAAAGGCGTGTCGCACTTTTTGGAGCATATTTGTTTCAAGGGGTCGCGCCGGTTCAGTGGCGACCGGATAAAACAAATAATTGAAGGCGTGGGGGGTACGCTTAACGCCTTTACATCCGAGGAATTTACCTGTTACCTGGCTAAGGTTTTGAATAAACACTTGGAACGTTCGTTTGGGGTTATCGCCGATATGGTTCTGCGCCCTTTAATCGACCCCAAAGAGGTGGAGAAGGAACGTCTCGTTATCTTAGAGGAAATACGAATGTATCGTGATCACCCCCAGAGTTATGTCTACGAACTGTTGGATGAGCTGCTTTGGCCGGGGCACCCTCTGGGGATGAACTTGGCTGGGACATTTCAGACGGTCAAGGCGATGAAGGCCAAAGATATCGCCGATTTCCGTGGCGAATTTTACTCCTCGCGAAACATAGTAATCGCCGCGGCCGGAGGAGTAAAGCATGATAAGTTGGCGCAGATGGCCGAGAAGTGGTTTGGCAGCCTGCCGGAGTCTTCTCCCAACCAGTCTCCGCCGGTTGTCCCCGGAAGGATAAAGTCGGAGAATATATTTTTTAAACGTACGGAGCAGACGCACATTGCCTTGGCTGTGCATAGCCTAAGGCGGGGACATCCCGACCGCCATGCCTTGATGCTTATCCATATTATCCTGGGAGCGAATATGTCCAGCCGCCTGTTCGACGAGCTGCGGGAAAAACGCGGCCTGGCCTATGAGATTGGCACGCAGATAAAACAGTTTAAAGACAGCGGGGCGTTTATCGTCCATGCCGGAGTGGATAATTTACGTCCGGCAGAGGCCATAGAGATAATTCTAAAAGAGCTGCGGAAGATAAAAAAACATCGGGTCGGGCTTTCCGAATTCCGCCGGGCCAAAGACTTTTATCTCGGGCAGCTGACGATGGGGTTGGAACAGACAATGGAAGAGATGATCTATGTCGGCGAGCAGACAACATCATTAGACAAGATAAAAACTCCTTCTCAGATAATCAGGGAATTGAGTAGGGTAAAGATCGAAGACTTGAGGCGTGTGGCTGGGGATATTTTCCGTAAAGAGAACCTTAGTTTGGCATTGATCGGCCCGATACAGGGCGGGGATAAGGCCGGTATAAAAGAAAGGATGGTATTGTAACTTTATGCTTATTTTGGGTATTTTCGTCATGCTTACGGTTTTAATTTTTTTCTCGGCATTCTTTTCCGGCTCGGAGACGGCGCACATTGCCTTAAGCAAGATCAAGCTGCGCAATTTGATAAAGCAGGGGGTAAAAAACGCAAGGGTCGTCCAGCGGATTATCCTCAACCTCGATACCTTTATCCCCACCATCCTTATCGGCAACAACCTGGTCAATACGGCAATCTCGGCTATTGTGACTACGATTTTCGTGTCTAAGTTAGGCCCGAGTTGGGGTATAGCCGTGTCCACGTTCGTTACGACATTTTTCCTGCTTATCCTTTGCGAGATTATCCCCAAGACACTGTCTATCCGTTATCCGGGCAAGATTGCCTTGTTTACCGCGCCGTTGATGCAGAGGTTGATTAGCCTGTTTCGTCCTTGGGCCCTTTTCTTTAGCGGGATAAGCCGGAGATTGATTAAACTTTTCGGGGGGACAACCCAGAAGCGGGTGCCGTTGATTACGGAAGAGGAGCTGCGGATGATGATTGAGGTGGGCAAGGAAGAGGGGGTGGTTTCCGACCAGGAAAGAAAGATGTTGCACAGGATTTTCGAGTTTGGAGATACCCGCGTGGAAGAGGTGATGGTGCCGCGCGAAGAAATCGTGGCTGTAGACCTAAATCGCCCCCCGGAGACACTATTGGGGTTAATTAGCGAAGAGGGGCATTCCCGTTTTCCCGTTTATCGCGGCTCGTTGGATAATATCGTGGGGGTAATTTATATCCGCGACCTGCTTTATATTTTGCGGCATAAAGAGTTGGTAGTAATAGACGACCTTGTCCATAATGCCTATTTCGTATCTCCCCAAAAAAGGGTTAATGATCTGTTGGTGGATTTTCAGCGGATGAAGATACAGATTGCCGTTGTCTCTGATGGGAACAAGAAGACATTGGGCCTGGTTACCCTTGAGGATTTATTGGAAGAGATTGTTGGCGAAATAGAGGAGGAGGCTTGATTACTGCTCAGTTTTATTTGCCATATAACCTATAATATGTCAGTTATACGGAAAATAACTGTGGCTAAAAATGTAAAATTGGGAGGGGGCGGGCCATTGGCGTTAATCGCCGGGCCGTGTGTGATTGAGTCCGCCGCCGCGGCCTATGATTTGGCCGCGGCGCTGAAGGAGATAACCGCTAAATTAGATATCCCCTTTATCTTCAAGGCCAGTTTCGACAAGGCCAATCGTTCCTCGCTACGTTCTTATCGCGGGCCGGGGGTTAAGCGCGGGCTTAAGATCCTGGCGCGGATTAAGCGGGGACTCAATATCCCCGTGCTTTCCGATGTGCATTGCCCCGGGGATGTAGAGCCGGCTCAGGATGTCTTGGATATTATCCAGGTCCCGGCCTTTCTCTGCCGCCAGACGGATTTATTGCTTGCCGCCGGCCGCGCAAAAAAAGCGGTCAATGTAAAAAAGGGGCAGTTTATGGCCCCCGGAGATATGAAAAATGTCGTAGAAAAGATTGCCTCCACCGGCAACCGCCGGATTATCCTTACCGAGCGGGGGGCCTGTTTTGGCTATAATAACCTTGTTTCCGACCTGCGTTCTTTGGCGATAATGCGGGGGTTGGGTTGCCCCGTGGTCTATGACGCCACGCACAGCGTGCAGCGGCCGGCGGGGTGCGGTTCGGCCAGCGGCGGAGACCGCGAGTTTGTCGTCGGCCTGTCCCGGGCAGCCGTGGCCTTTGGCTGCGACGGCCTGTTTTTGGAGGTCCATCCCCGGCCGGATAAGGCGCTATGCGACGGTCCGAACTCCCTGGCCCTGTCTGCGCTGGAAGGCTTATTGAGGGATGTGAAGGCGATAGAAAATTTGTCGGGGCGTGGCCCTGTGTAAAATCAGAGAAAAGATGATATTGAAACGGGCGAGCGAGGTCTTGCGTATTGAGGCTAAGGCGGTAGAGGGGTTGGTCCCGCGCCTGGGGGATGGCTTTGTCCGGGCCGTGCGGTTGGTTGCCGCCTGTCGCGGCCGGGTGGTGGTGAGCGGGATGGGCAAGGGGGGATTAATCGGCCAGAAGATATCCGCGACCCTTTCTTCTTTGGGCACCCCCAGCCTCTGGCTGCATTGCGCCGAGGCTATCCACGGAGACCTGGGGCGCCTGAGGCGCGAGGATGTGATAATTGTCCTTTCCAACAGCGGCGAGACCGACGAGGTCAGGAGGTTGCTTCCTTTGATAAAGAAGATAGGGGCGAAGATAATCGCCATAACCGGCAATGTCAGGTCTACCCTGGCAAGATACAGCGATTTTGTCCTCGACGCCGGCGTTCGCAAAGAGGCCTGTTCTTTGGGCCTGGCCCCGACCTCCAGCACCACGGCGATGTTGGCCTTAGGCGATGCCCTGGCCGTGTGCGTGGTAGAGGAAAAGGGGTTTCGGCGGGAG
>JBHHYQ010000011.1:0-13743 GCA_046757595.1 Candidatus Omnitrophota bacterium | reverse complement strand
ATAACCTAATAGTTGATTTTTTACCGCGAGCTGACTACTATCGCGCCCCAACCCTAAATATAGCATAAAGCAATAAAACGGTCAAGCGCTAAATTTCGCATCTTACTCAATGGTTCAACTTCAATTTAATTCAAGGCTCCTCGCGACGACATCATTCCTTTAACTTTGCTCAGGAGGGTAAATTTGTAAAACTATACCGAATGTTTACAATTAGCGCAAGCAAAAGATTAATAAAAACCCCTCGTAAGCATACGAGGGGTTGGGTAAAAAGTTGCGGGGGGCAGAATCGAACTGCCGACCTTCAGGTTATGCATACTACTACAGTTTTCACTGCTCCATCCTCCTATGACCCCTGGTGAACGGATTTGTAGTCTGGACTATATCTTTACGCCGTCTTCCAATACGGCGCATCTGCCGTATAGTCTCTACACCTTTTCGTCTCCTGCAAAAGACGAACTTGGCTCGGTATTGCCTTGGATCTCTCCGAGGGGTCCACCGAATTTGACAGATTATCCTTCGGCCGTCACCGACCGAGGAGCCCATTGGATAATAAATTCCATCGTTCCCTATATTGAGTTGATTCTGGCTTACATTGTCTTTTTCTGCCCTCTGTTAAACTTATAGTGATTCCATAGCGCGCAAAAACAGAAAAAGGCATTACGTAGAATACATATAGAGAATCGATGTACAGAATCGCAAAATCAAAATCATCTTTGGCATAACGCTCTCTTATCATGCGCCGATGATTAGTCTTAGTCCTTTAAACCAAGCGCTCTTCTTCCGCGATATCTGCTTTAAGTTTTGTATCCATTTGAGCCTGACGAGCTACCTCTGCTCCACCCCGCGATTGGCTACAAAAAGAAAGAACTATACCCACATCATTTATCTTACCACAAAAACCGAATAATGCAAATTTTTTTATGGATTATTTTTCGGGACCAGGCGATAGACCGTTTCCCCCTTCCGGGTCAGGCCCATTTTCCGACGGGCAATCTTTTCTATATACAGGTCGTCCTTTTCCAGGAGCGTTTTCTTGCGGGCGAAAGAATTATTCTCCCGTTGCATTCGGGCTATCCGCCTGTCCAGCTCGCTATTTTCCCGGCGGAGTTCTTTTATGCGTGAAAACCCCGGCAAAAATATCGCCAATAAAAACAATCCCAGGCCTAGCAACAAAAACGCCTTCTTCGCCATCCCCTCCTACCCTTTTTCGGGACGGCACAGAGGCCGTCCCCTACATTATTTTTAATATTATTTTCATCCATATCCCAATTCACCGGATTGTTGATGATATATTCACGTATTTTATGCAATGATGTATCGTTACGGATAATATGGTCATAAAACGACCGTTGCCATAAATGTTTATTAAACGGTTGCCAATTATTATTTTTGACACCATCGATGTATTTTTTCGTGGTTATCGTTTTAAACCGATGGATTATATCGGGCAATGATAATTTATATTTTGTAGGGACAGGCCTCTGTGCCTGTCCGTTATCCTGTGCCTGTCCTAAATACCGCATCTTTGCCCAGCTCTTCCTCTATCCTTAACAGTTCATTATACTTGGCCACCCGGTCCGTGCGCGACAACGAACCGGTCTTAATCTGCCCTGTGGCGCAGGCCACGGCTAAGTGGGCAATGGTCGTATCCTCGGTCTCGCCGGAACGGTGCGAGATAATGCAATTATAATTATGGCTGCGGGCCAAAGAGATAGCCTCCAGGGTCTGGGAAAGCGAACCGATCTGGTTTACCTTGATAAGTATGGCATTGGCCGTATTTTTCTCTATGCCCTTTTTCAGTATCCCGGGATTGGTCACGAACAGATCATCGCCCACCAGCTGCGCCTTGTCTCCCAGCTG
Source organism: Candidatus Omnitrophota bacterium (assembly GCA_046757595.1). Lineage (GTDB taxonomy): Bacteria > Omnitrophota > Gorgyraeia > Ghiorseimicrobiales > Ghiorseimicrobiaceae > JBHHYQ01. The sequence continues at coordinate 11,883 of JBHHYQ010000011.1, read as the reverse complement.
TCGCGTCAACTCCGCCCAGCCCTGCCAGTCGTCTTCACCCAAGCCGTCCTCGATAGAGACAACCGGATACTTAGACAACAGCTGCCTATAGATCTCGATCATCCCCGCGGCATCCTGCTCTCCCCCCAACCTCAACTTATACTTACCCTGGCGGGAAAACGAACTTGCGGCAACATCCAGGGCCAAAGATATGTCTTTGCCGGCCTTGTATCCGGCAGCATCTATTGCCTGAATAATCAGCTCTATAGCCTGCTCGTTGGAACCCTCCCTCGTCCCCTACGGATGTAGACAACCCCCTGGACTTAAGCAGTTTCTTCAGGTGATGAAACACCTCCGCGGACATCCGCAGGCATTCCCTGAATGTCTGCGCCCCCTGGGGCATAATCATAAACTCCTGGATATCCAGGTTATTATCCGCATGCATCCCGCCGTTTAGGATATTCATCATCGGCAGCGGCAAAAGCCGGCCGACGTGAAGCGGCGGCTGGCCCGGGCCGCAGTCGGCCAACCTCTTTGCCAGATATCGGTAAAGTGGCAGGCCGCAGGCTAAGGCCGCGGCCTTGGCCACGGCCAAAGACACGCCCAATATGGCATTGGCCCCCAAATTGGATTTATTCTCCCTGCCGTCCATCTCCAGCAAAACCTTATCTATATTTGTAAAATCGGCTGCCTCGCCTTTTATCCTGTCGGCAATCTTTCCGTTCACATTTTCCACGGCCTTCAGCACCCCCTTGCCCAGGTAGCGCGATTTATCGCCGTCTCTCAGCTCCAGCGCCTCCAGCTCCCCGGTAGAGGCCCCGGAGGGCACGGCGGCCCGGCCCAACACCCCGCCGGACAAGGCCACATCCACCTCTACCGTAGGATTACCGCGCGAATCAAGTATCTCCCGCGCCCAAACCTTCTCAATCTTATCCCTGCCCATCTTATCCTCCTCCTGTTTTATTTCGTTTGTAGAGACAGATCCCTGCAATCCGGTTTAAAATTTGGCACTGATAGACGATTCAGTTGCTAATAGTAAGATAACTATTGTCTGCGCCACTACCCAAGACAAATAATCGATTGGTCATATATAACAATTATATCATATTTAATATAATTATCAATAAAAACGATACTTTAGCGCGCCAAAACGTTCGATAAAAATATTGTCAAATACCCGCCTGTCGTTAGTCGCAGCTTAGAATCCTGATTTTTTTAAGCCGGCCATTCGACATACTGACGGACGATTTGCTTATACAAATTGTCAATCTGCTGTTTAGCTTCGGATTCGCGTTTGTTTTTACGAATAAAAGCGCCAAATATGTTTTCTCTAAACTGCATCTTTCACTTGGCAATCATAGCGCTGCGTATTTCTGCTCTATCTTTTATCAACCTCTGCGCGGACTGCAGCGTCAAGTTTATCTCTTCGGGCGATGGCTGATAGCGGGCAAACTTGACCATATCGCAATGCCCGAGGAAATCCCGCAACAACCCTTTATGCTCATAAGACAGAGAATGACTTTCTCTCAGGCTATACAAAAACTCCTCAGTAGTCATCTCCGGGGCGCGCAGGCTAAACTTATTTTCCAGGTAGTGGCGAATAATCAAAGATACCCTCAGATAGTATTCTTTGATCCGTCCCCTCTCCACCAGACCCTCCTGCCTCAGCCGTTCCAGCTGGCGTCGGGCGATCTCTTCCGCAGGCAAACAAGGTTGCCGAGGAATGCGTCTTCGCCTCTTGGCGGCTATCGCCGCGGCCAGGCCCAGCAAGATGACAATAGCAACAATCAACAAAAAAATCCACAGACCGCGAGACGCATAAGACAACGGCCCCTTGATGCCTTTGGCCTCGCCTTGCCTACCCCCCCCGCCCAAAAGGCTGCGGACCTGCAGGGCCAAAGAAGAGGTGTCTATCTCCCGCCAATCCTTATCTTCTTTATATTTATATTTTATGCTAAAGGAAGGAATGACATATTCTCCCGTGGCATAGGTATCCAAAATATACCATTTTCGATAAATGTCTTCCGCGGAGAATAATTTAGACCTCTTCTGACTTCCGAAATCCCGGACAGCAAGCCCGGGAAAACTATCGGCAAACGATGGGAAACGAACAAGTAGACCCTTTTTCGCCCGCGCCTCGATGGTATACCTCACCCGATCGCCGATATGAATATCTTTTTTATCTACCTGCGCCTGAACGGAAATAGGCGCATCTTCTCGTTTATCCTGCGGACGGGCGTTAACGACAAAACAAAACAACAATAAAAAAACAATCGCTAATCTCGAAAACATCGATATCCGTTAACGTTTCACACACAAAAAATATCCCCGTGATAACAGATCTCAACACGAAAGACGAGGCAAAGCAATAGTAACTTCTTTAAACGGCGAATTTTTACCGGAATCGGCAATCGCCCCTTTGACTATATTCACCAAACCGAAACAACAGGGAACCTCCATATGCGCGCAGGTTATCGAATTTATATCGTTTTCCCGCAATATCCTGGCGATCTTTTCCCGATAAAACCCGACGTCGTCGAGTTTGGGGCAACCAACGAGCAAAATTTTTCCCCGAAGCAAGCGACGATGAAAATCGGCGCAGGCAAAAGGCGTACAGTCTGCGGCAACCAACAAATCCGCGCCCTGAAAATAAGGAGCGCGAGGAGAAACCAGGCTAATCTGCACCGGCCACTGCCTAAGCTGCGATACGGAATTACCATTTGTCTCAACAATGCTATCTCCACCCCGATCAAGGCCCCTAAAATCCATCGCCCTGGATCCAGGGCACCCGACGGAGACATCGCCATGGCCTTTATGTCCAATTTCACACCAAGGATCAACGCCATAAATAACTATATTTTTCTTCTTCAATACCTCTAATGCCCGATAAAACAATTCCTTCTGATTGTGTTCTTTTAAGTGCCTCAAATGGGCGCGGATAACATTGTCTCCTTGCTTAATTATGTTCTCCATAACCTTAGCCTCATCATATGGCTCGGCCGGACGCTGCTCTATTGTAATCGCTCCCTCCGGACAATGGCCAATGCAGGCCCCTAATCCGTCACAAAACAAGTCGCTTATAAGCCGCGCCTTGCCGTCGATTACCTGCAACGCCCCTTCCGGACAATTAGGAATACACTGCCCGCACCCCGTACATTTATCGCTATCTATGCTTATTATCTTCCTCTCCCGGCCCGCCATGCCCATTCACCTCCTGTCATTCATCAACGTTTCCCGCGCAACAAAGATGCGAAGAATCATTGGCAAATGAATAAACCCGATCGGACAAATCCCGCAACACATCCCGATTATGAGATATCAACATCAAACAAATGCCCAGATCTTCATTCAGATGACGAAATAAATTCAATATCTGCGCCTCTAAGGTCACATCCAAATTCGATGTCGGCTCATCGGCAATAATCAACTCCGGATTAAGGCAAATCGCCATAGCAATCATCACTCGCTGACGCTGCCCCCCGCTTAGCTGATGCGGATAGGAACGCAACACCTTGTCTACATCGGAAAGGCCTACCCGTTTCAACAAATCCCGCATGCGGGGGCGAATATCTCTTTTGTTTGCTCCTCCACAAACCACGAGCATCTCCGAGATCTGATAACCCAGGCTAAAAACGGGGTTCAGGGCGCTTAACGGTTCCTGAAAGATCATCGCAATCTTGCGGCCCCTAATCCTGCGCATCTCATCCGGACCCCGACGCAACAAGTCGCAACCGCGATAAATTATCTCCCCGGCCCGCACATCGGCCTGCGGCCCCAACAACCCCAGGATCGCCAAGGCAAGGGTAGACTTGCCGCAACCAGAAGGCCCAGCCACCCCCAATATCTCTCCCGGCCGCAACGAAAGGCTTATGTTGTCCAGAACCACATTCTGGCCATAACTTATCGTCAACCCGCTTATCCGCAATAAGGTCATAAAATCAACCTCTGCCCCTCAGGCCGTCGCCCAACAAGTTAAAAGAACTCACGGTCAGAAAGATAAACGCCCCCGGCAACAAAAGCCAGGGGTAAAAACTTATCTGCGCCACCCCCATGGCCTGAGAGAGCATATTTCCCCAGCTGGGCACAGGATCCTGGACGCCCAGGCCGAGAAAACTCAACCCGGCCTCGGCCAAGATATAGGAAGGCACGGAAAGCGTGGCCGCCACTACGGCATAAGAAAGACAATGCGGCAGGATATGGCGCAAGATAATCGCGGCATCGGGAACCCCCAATGCCCTTGCCGCCAAGACATACTCCCGCTCGCGCAGCGATATGCTCATCCCGCGGATAACCCGCGCTAGGCCGGCCCAACCGATAAAAGAAAATATAACCACTATCAACACATAGACCTGCCCGGAACTCAAATTGGCCGGGAATGCCGCGCGCAAGGCAAGCATAACATAAAACCCCGGGATCATCATCACCATCTCGCAGGCGCGCATAATAAGGTTATCCACGCGGCCGCCGTAAAATCCCGCCACCCCGCCCAAAAACAGGCCGATAGCAAAAGATATGGCTACGCCGATTAGCCCTACGGTAAGCGATATCCGGGCGCCATAAATAATGCGGGAAAATATATCCCGGCCGCGCAGATCAGCCCCCCAAAGAAAAAGACGCGCTTCCTTCCTGCGGCCGCCCCCTGCCAAACCCTGAGAAGGCCCCGCCGGAAAGACATCGCCGCTCAACCCCAGCAAACAACGGTCCCATCTCCATATCCCCAAAAACCGATAGGCCTTTCTGCGGGCAAAAAGCCGCAAGGGATAAATGCGGCTGCGGTCTTCGCTATAAACCTTGCGCCGATAACGGCCCAGACTAATCTTTAGGCCGTAAATAAACGGCCCGCGAAACCTTCCCCGGCCGTCGAACAAATGTATCCTCGCCGGCGGGCAGTAAGAAAGCAAGCGCTGCTCGTCATCATAGCCGTAAGGGGCAAAAAAATCGGCAAAAAGCGCCGCAGAATACATCAGCGATAAAATTGCAACCGCAAAACGCATAGAATAAATAAAAATAATCTCTTTTCCTCGATTTGTTCTTTATTCTTATTTAGTGTCCCCTAAAAAACAGAGTTTTTCGGGGTAACTATTTATCTAATCGGTTGCATTTATCTTAGGCAGGCAATGTTGCATAAATTTAAAACCGGGGCCAACGGGAAATTAGCAAATATTTTAGGAGGAGACAAAAAATAATATTTGCCGACGAGATAGTCCGGACATAGTTTGTTTTACCGCATCACATAGCATTGCTATACTGCTTAGCCAAACGATTATCGATTTTATGAACAATAACTATGTGTGGTATTTTTCAACAACGAATTGCGCGAACACAAAACAAAAAATTGCCCATCCGTATTATTTATGCCATTCGTTGCTTGATTACTTTTTTGTGTTCCAGAAAGACTGCCCCGAGACACAAAAAATAGCAGCCCATAATTTCACGATGCTTTCTTTCTATCTAAACTTTCGCAAAACCAAAGTAGCATTATGGCCGCCAAACCCCAAAGAATTAGATATCGCAACCTCTATTTCGGATTGACGGACATGGTTGGGAACATAGTCTAAATCGCATTCCGGATCCGGGCGCTCATAGTTGATTGTCGGCGGAATAAGCGAGTGTTTTATGGCTAAGGCGCAAACAATAAACTCTATGCCTCCGGCTGCCCCCAAGAGATGCCCGGTCATCGATTTTGTAGAACTCACGGCAACTTTCCTGGCCTTGTCGTCAAACAATTTTTTGATAGCCAGGGTTTCTACTCTATCGTTAAGCAAGGTCGATGTTCCGTGGGCGTTAATATAAGACACATCATCCGGTTTGACCTCGGCATCCTTCAGGGATGCGACCATCGCCCTCATCGCCCCATCTGCTGTAGGATCAGGGGCGGTAATATGATAGGCATCTCCGCTCATACCGTATCCGATGAGTTCGGCGTAGATCACAGCATTGCGTTTCAGGGCATGCCCTAAATCTTCCAATAAAATAATCCCCGATCCTTCGGACATCACAAACCCGTCTCTATCCCGTTCGAACGGACGACTGGCGCGTTCGGGTTCATCATTGCGCCGGGAAAGCGCCTTTAGGGCGCAAAATCCCCCCACACCCATGTTGGTAATCGTGCTTTCCGTGCCCCCGGTAACCATCGCATCGGCGTCACCCCGCTGGATTATCCTAAATGCATCTCCGATAGCCTGACTTCCCGAAGCGCAGGCCGTAGCTACACAAGAATTGGGCCCCTTCAACCCCAAAGAGATAGACACATATCCCGATGCCCCGTTAACCATCAATGTCGGGATAAGAAAAGGCGAAATACGTTTAGGTCCTTTTTGTAAAAACACCTTATGCTGCTCTTCGATGGCCTGCAGGCTCCCGATACCCGAACCGATAAACACCCCGATGCGATCGACATCCACATTATTTAGGTTTAGTTGGGCGTCTCGAACAGCCTCATTTGCCCCGGCCACGGCATAACGTACAAAATTAGCCGCGCGCCTAAGTTCTTTGGAAGAAAAAAATCTCGAAGCGTCGAAATCACGAACTTCTCCGGCAATCCGGGAATCGAATGCCGAAGCATCAAAACTGGTAATTTTTCCTATACCGCTTTTTCCGGCAACAATATTGCGCCAAAAAGACGAAATATCGTTTCCCAAAGGAGAAATGCTGCCTATTCCGGTTATAACAACTCTTTTCTTGCGCATAACAGATATATACAATAAACTGTCAAATTACCTATCCCGCCTTAACCGACTTTCCTTCGATATATTTCATCGCATCGGCTACGGTAGCCATCTTCTCGGCATCCTCGTCAGGAATATCAATGCCAAATTCTTCTTCCAATGCCATTATCAATTCTACGGTATCCAGGGAATCCGCTCCGAGATCATCAACAAACGAAGCCTGCGGAGTTACCTCCTCCGGTTTTACCCCTAACTGTTCCGCAATAATCGACTTTACCTTTTCTTCCGATGCCATGTTTCCTCCTTTTTATACACAACAATAATCCCGTCTCATCCCAAACATAACACAACACCCCCCCCGCTACATTACCATCCCGCCATCCACGACGACAACCTGACCGGTAATGTAATCCGATGCGCCGCCAGCTAAAAACAGGCATGTATTGGCGACATCTCCGGGGCGGCCAAACCTCCCCAAAGGGATCCTTTCCAACATCTCTTTCTTTTTGTCATCAGGCAAAGCCGCAGTCATATCCGTAGCGATAAACCCCGGGGCCAGGGCATTCACACAGATATTGCGCCCGGCAAACTCTTTGGCCAGAGACTTAGTAAGGGCGATAATCCCAGCCTTGGAGGCGGCATAATTGGCCTGGCCGACGTTACCGATTAACCCAATAATCGAGGCAATATTTACAATTTTCCCCTGACGTTGCCTAAGCATCGCCCGGGATACGGACTTTACGACATTAAACGTCCCTTTCAGGTTTACGGCAATAACCCTATCCCAATTATCCTCGCTCATCCGCAACAACAAGTTATCTTGGGTCATTCCGGCATTGTTAACTAATATATCAATCTTTTTGAATTTGTCAAGGATTTTCTTTGTCATCTCATCTACCTGCGCGCTATTTGCCACATCGACTTTAAGGCTTATCACCTCCCGCCCTAAGCATTTTATCTCGGCGGCTAAGTCATCCGGAGGACAACTAAGGCTACAAATAGCCAAATTCGCGCCCTCGCGGGCAAAGGTCAGGGCAATCTCCCGACCAATACCCCGCCGCGCCCCGGTGACCAAGACAACCTTATCTTCAAACCCGGACATCTTTAGCCCTTTCTATATTTTTTACCTCTAACTCCCTGTCTATCTTACGTAATAACCCCTTTAAGATCTTTCCCGGGCCAATTTCCAAAAAACGCCTAACCCCTCGGCCGCAGGCATAACCTATGCTTTCCTCCCAAAGAACCGGCCTTCTAACCTGCAGGCTAAGATTATTACGTATCTCCGCCAAAGAGGCAAAAGGGCGAGCCGTAACATTGCTTATTATAGGTATGTCCGGAAGGTGAAATTCCGTCATCTTCAATTCCTGCTCCAACATTATGCTTGCCTCCTGCATCAACGAAGAATGAAATGCCCCGCTTACCTCCAACTTGATAATACGCCTTGCCCCAGCCTGTTCGGCCAAACGAGAAAATTTATCTATAGCCTGTTTTTTTCCGCTTACCACCACTTGACCCGGACAATTACGATTGGCTATCTCCACTCCGCTGGCATCGCACAATTCTTTTATCGCTTCTTCGGCCAAACCAATAACCGCAAGCATTGCCCCGGGGTAACGTTGGGCGGCCCGGGCCATAAACTCTGCCCGTTTCTTTACCAAAGCCAATGCATCATCAAAACTCAACGCATCTCCGACGACCAAAGCCGAGTATTCCCCCAGACTTAAACCGGCCATATAGTTCGGAACCCGAAACTTAAGATTTAAGGAATTATTGGCAAACGCGCGGTAGGCGGCAATACTCGCCACCAGAATAGCCAGTTGACAATTCTCGGTTTTGGCCAGCTCTTCCTGGGGGCCTTCGAAACACAATCGGGAAATACCAAACCCCAAAACATCATCGGCGCGATCGAATGTCTCGCGGGCAACGGAAAAACCCTGATACAGGTCTTTGCCCATACCCACATACTGCGCCCCCTGTCCGGGAAAAATATAAGCAATCATTTTTAAATCCGGATTGCGCGCTGCGACAGCGCGCAATTTCCCCCGGGAAATAAGTTATCGCTGGTTTTGCAAACTCGAAGACACGGCCTCTAACGGGACCCCCCGGCAGACGATGGCCTTGCCGATTTTTTCTATCAAGACAAACACATTTTCTCCCCGGATGAATTTCTTGTCGAAACACTGCGCAGAAATAATCTTTTTTGCGTTCAGGCCCTTTTTTATGCGCAACGGCAACCCAACGGCGCGCAGCAAACGCCCAATACGTTTAATATCTGCGGCATTTTTCAAAACCCCCAAAGACAAAGATATCCTCATAGCAACAACCATTCCCACGGCCACGGCATAACCATGGCTATATCCCTTAAACCCGGTGGCAACTTCTAAGGCATGGCCTATAGTATGACCGAAGTTCAATATCGCGCGTAACCCTTTTGTTTCCCGTTCATCGCAAGAGACTATTTTGGCTTTAATAGCCGCGCAGCGGCTAACCAAATATTGCAGGCATTGCGGGTCAAACCTTAATATCCGTGAATAATTTTTCTCTATGTAACCGAACAACGTCTTATCTACGATTACCCCGTATTTGACCGCCTCGGAAATCCCGTTTATCATCTGATGACAAGGCAGGGTCTTAAGCAGGCTCGTGTCACACACTACCAGGCGGGGCTGATGAAACGCCCCGGCTAAATTCTTGCCGCAGTCCAGGTCAACGCCAACTTTACCGCCTATAGAGGCATCTATCTGGGCCAAAAGGCTTGTAGGAACCTGGATATAGGGAACGCCGCGTTTATAAATTGCCGCGGCAAACCCGCCTAAATCCCCAATAACCCCGCCGCCCAAGGTAATTACAAGAAGCCTTTTTCTTCGGCCATATTCGGCCAGCCGGGAAACAACGCGAAACAAAACCGCGGAAGATTTGCTTTTCTCGCCGTCGGCAACGGCAATAACCCTATAGGGGATCCCCGCCCGGACCAAGCTTTTCGATAAGAGCGGGGCAATAATTTTCCTCAGCCGATAATTGGTAATAATTACCGCCTCTTCCCCCAAAGACAAAGGACGGATAAACCTGCCTATATCTTTCAACAGGTCCCGGCCTACCAGGACATCATAACTCCGCTCTCTTAAATTTACCTTTATTCTATCCATCAGCCAACCAGGGCCCGGAACAAAAACCTCACTGCCGGCCAGATAATCTTGTCCCAGAGCCCCAACCAGACAATCGCCACCAAGGCGACAATCAGGCCATAACGTTCCAAATGAGCAAACATCATCCTAAACCGCGGCGGCAATACGGCAATCAACAGGCGCGATCCATCCAAAGGGGGGATAGGGATTAAATTAAACAATCCCAAGACGAGATTGACAAGAATAAACAACTGCAGGAAAAGCGCCGGAAAAGAAGAAAAAGGAAACAAGCGCAGGGCCAGGCTTGCCAAGATAGCCGAGGCAAAGTTAGACGCCGGCCCGGCCAACCCCACCAGAGCCATGCCCAACCTTCTATTGCGAAGATTCCAAAAGTTAATCGGCACCGGTTTGGCCCAGCCAAAGACAATCGGGGCATGGGTCCACACGAGAATAGCCGGGAATAAAACCGTGCCCCAGATATCGATATGGGCCAGAGGATTGAAGGTAACCCGACCGGCATCTTTGGCCGTGGAATCCCCCAGTTTATAAGCGCACCAGGCATGGGCGCACTCATGCAGAGAAAGAGCAAAAAAAAAGGCGATAAACGACAATATCACTATTTGGCCTCAATCCTTTCTACCTTTATTGTAGGAATTTTCTTTTCTTCGTTGATTATCTTACCATAGACGGCTACATTGCGGCGGAGAAAAGGATGCAATAATAAACGATCTCCTTTGAGATAATAAGCTACACGTTTACCTACAATCAATTTGTGGCTGCCGCGGCTGCCGGCAAATATCCCCCGGGAATAAATCAGGCCTGTAGCCAGCGGCGCATCGGATCTATCATTATCCCCGCTATTTTCCCTGACCTCTTGAACCTCCGACGGCATCTCGGGAGAAGCCTCAACCACAGCCGGCTTATCTTCTTTTTTTGGATAATCAACAAACCGTTTATGCATCCAACCTGCGACCAATTCCTCAGGGGCGGCCACCTCATACCACTGGGCATAAGATCGGACGATCTTTAAAATATGCCCCCTGTTTACCTTGCCGACAATCGTAGCCGATACAGCCCCCTTGGCCCGCAGATTAACCCTGTCTCCGGCTACAACCCCCTTTTGAGAATTAACCCGTTGAATATATTTGGCATTAATGAAACATCGGGTTGTCTTTTTTGGCCTTATCTTATACCAATCGAACCTTTCTCCCACAACCTTAACCTGAGTATCGCGTTTAAGCCTGTCGATAATCTCGTAACTAACATTTGGGCCGGAACGGACATTGATGCCTTCGGAATTTACCCGACCCTCAAAAGGAAATTTTCCGGCAATTCCCGGCAAGGCCACACCCAAAACCCCGGCAACGACAACGGCAATAACAACGATAAATTTTTTCATCTTTTCTTGTCTCCCTGATAATCCCCTTGCAGCCAACATTGTCAGTCGCAACAGCATCTCATTTAGCCTTTATTTCTTTCCCTCTTTTTTCTTGCCGCCTTCTGCGGGCGGGGCGGCCTTAGGTTTTTCCTTCTTAAGCTTCAGGCGAACCGTCTTAACTTTAGGAAGCCCCAGGACAGAATCCCCTTCCTTCCAAATCCCCTTTTCCATCAGCTGCTTGATTTTCTCGATACGTTTGAGGACCGTCCGTTGCTGTTTTGTTTTACCTAATGACACCAAAGATGGATGTAACGACATTACGCTCTCCTTTCTCCCTCATAAACAATCTCAGCGCAGCCTTCCAACCAGAGATTATCGATTATTTCCTTATCTCCCCCGAGATACACCTTCAATATCTCTCCACCCCGCGTCTCCACCTCTATATATCTCTCTCGTCCCTGCCCCGAGCAAGGCCCTGAGTTTGCCGTAAGGCGTAGCCGAAGACCCTGCCCTGAACGTAGCCGAAGGGCGCCCTCTGACCTCTGTCTCAGATACAACACCACCGCTGCCGCCACGGCCCCTGTGCCGCAGGCCAGGGTCTCCTGTTCCACCCCGCGTTCGTATGTCCGCACCCTTATCTTATCGTCGCCAACGACCTCTACGAAATCGACATTCGTCCCGGAAGGAGAAAATCGCCCATGAAACCTTATCGCTCGGCCGATCCCGGCAACAT
>JBHHYQ010000010.1:0-13893 GCA_046757595.1 Candidatus Omnitrophota bacterium | reverse complement strand
TAAGCGTAAAGTTGGTTTCCGAGGTGGGGGTGGGTACGGTTGCCGCCGGGGTAGCCAAGGGTTATGCGGATATGATCTTAATCTCCGGCGCAGACGGAGGCACCGGCGCCTCGCCGCTGAGCTCGATACGGCATGCCGGCCTGCCCTGGGAGTTGGGCCTTTCCGAGACGCACCAGACCCTGGTGCTCAATGACCTAAGGAGCAGGGTGCGCCTGCAGACCGACGGGCAGATGCGTACGGGGCGGGATATAGTGATTGCCGCGCTTTTGGGGGCCGAGGAATACGGGTTTTGCACCGCGGCCCTGGTGACCTTGGGTTGTGTGATGCTCAGGCATTGCCACCTCAATACCTGTTCTCTGGGGATTGCTACGCAGAATGAGATCCTGCAAAAGAGGTTTCAGGGGCGGCCGGAATATGTGGTGAATTATTTTCGTTTTGTCGCCCGGGAGGCGCGGGAGATTATGGCCGGGTTGGGCCTATCCAGCCTGGATAAGGCGATTGGCCGCAGCGATCTTTTGCGGGTAAACGAAGATATCGTCCCGGACAAGGCAAAAGGCATAGATCTTTCCCGCATCCTCTATAAGCCTGAGGCAGGCGAGGGCGTGGGCACATATTGTCAGGTTAGCCAGAGGCATAAGATAGACGATGTATTGGACCGGAAGTTGTTGAGGCTGGCCGAGCCGGCCTTGTCCGGGCGTCGGGCGGTGAACATAGACCTGCCGATAAAAAATATCAACCGTACTACAGGAGCGATATTGAGCGGAGAGGTCTGCCGCCGTTACGGCGAAGACGGGCTCCCTGCCGATACCATACATTGTAAGTTTAAAGGGGTGGCGGGGCAGAGTTTTGCCGCATTCCTGGCCAAGGGGGTAACCTTCGAGCTGGAGGGTTTGGCCAACGATTATATCGGCAAGGGGTTGTCCGGGGGTAAGGTTATCGTTTATCCCGGGCGTTCCTGTAATTATGTTGCCGAGGACAATATCATTATCGGCAATACCACATTTTACGGCGCGACCTCGGGAGAGGCCTATATTCGCGGGGTGGCCGGGGAGAGGTTTTGTATTCGTAACTCCGGGGCCTATGCCGTGGTGGAGGGCGTGGGGGACCACGGTTGCGAGTATATGACCGGGGGGCGGGTGGTGGTCCTGGGGCCTACCGGCCGTAATTTTGCCGCGGGGATGTCCGGGGGCATTGCCTATGTCTATGACAGCGACGGGATGTTTAACAGGCGCTGCAACCTGGGTATGGTGGAGTTGGGGGGCCTGGATGCAGACGACCGCGCGACACTGGCCGAGATGCTTCATAGCCACAGCCGTTGCACGGATAGCCGGCGGGCAAAAGACATCATCGATAATCTCGACGCCGAGATCAAACGTTTTGTCAAGGTCCTGCCTTTGGAGTATAAACGTATCCTGGAACAGAAAAAACTGGAAGAGAAGCTGGACTTAGCCGAGGTCTCGGATACATAGCGCGCTAATGAGCCCAGGCGCAAAAAAAAACACAAAAGGCGCCTTTCGTGGTAAATTAATCCGGAGGGGAAATGAACAGAAGAATTGTTACTATCATTATTGGTTGTGTTTTTGTCATAACTATTTTTGCGCTCGCATTGAGCAAAATCAAAAAAACCGGGAAAGACGAATCTTTATCTGTCCGGGCGGGTGTTCCCAATATGCAGATGTCCGCAGACGAGTTGTTCGCCTTGGCCCAGCAGCGAGAGGATGGCAACGATCTGATTAAGGCCCAGGAGGCTTATGATAAAATTCTAAGCCATTACCCCGAATATCCCAATATAGAGGATGTTCAAAAGAAGATGGAGGAAATTAATATGAAGATTATATTCTCTCCATCGGTAATTGGCCCTAACGCTAAGTATTACGATGTTCGCCCCGGAGATAACCTGAGCAAGATTGCCCATAAGTTTGGCACGACTGTGGGGATGATAAAGAGGATAAACGGATTAAAATCCGATGTAATCCGTCCGCGGATGAGGCTTAAGATATGGACGGGGAAGTTTAGTGTGTTGGTAGACAAGTCACAAAATATCCTGATGTTGAAGTCTAACGACAGAATAGTCAGGACGTATACCGTAGCGACGGGGAAGAACGGGTCTACGCCTACGGGAAAGCTTGTTGTCGTGAATAAACTGGTTGATCCTGTTTGGTTTAAGCCGGGGGTTTCGGCCGTTGTTCCTTCTACCAGCCCGGAAAATGTTTTGGGTTCGCGCTGGATGGGGCTGAACATTTCCGGTTATGGCATTCACGGGACCAAAGATGACGGTAGCTTAGGGCTACAGGTTACCGAGGGGTGTGTTAGGATGAGCAATAAAGATGCGGAGGAGTTATATTCTATTCTTCCTTTGGGATCCGAAGTGGAAATTATCGATTGACAGGATTGTCGAACTACGGATAAGTAATTGTTTCGGTTATCTTTCGTCCGCAAGGCCGAATCCTGATTTTTCTGCGACGGTAATAATATAATCAGCGCTTTGTTAATTTTCAGACCAGTTTAGGCTTTTTGATATGCAGTAAGTCAAGGGTCAATAATGTTTTTAATCTTTCTTTGCGCTTTTTGCGCTCTTTGTGGTTAAAAAAGTTTTTGGCTCTTTATACTTCACCTTTTAGCCGTCGCCTAAAAGGTGAAGTATATTTCCTGGCAACAACTAATTTCATAGAACATTAGGGCATCTTCCAATAAAATGTCGAATTCACGCAGCGATTTTATTCATCTCCACCTTCACACCCAATATAGTCTGTTAGACGGGGCCTGTCGGTTGAAGCCGTTGGCCGAGATGGCCGCATCTTATAATATGCCGGCTTTGGCCATTACCGACCATGGGAATATATTCGGGGCGATAGAATTTTATATCAAGATGCAGCAGGCAGGGATAAAGCCGATTGTCGGGGCCGAGGTCTATGTTGCCCCCAAGTCTCGTTTCGACCGCGCGGCCACGAAGATACAGGATGCCGCCTATCATTTAATCTTATTGGCCAAAGACGAACAGGGTTACAGCAATTTGATAAAACTCGTTTCCTGCGGTTGGACCGAAGGATTTTATTATCGCCCGCGGGTGGATAAACAGCTGTTAAGCGAGTGCGCCCGGGGATTGATTTGTCTATCGGCCTGTCTCAAAGGAGAGATCCCTTCTTTGATTCAGGAGAATCGCTTAAACGACAGCCGCAAGGTTGTAGGCGAGTTCGTCCAGATATTCGGGCGGGATAATTTTTATCTGGAGGTCCAGGAAAATCTTATCCCCGAGCAGACTACGGTAAACCGGGAATTAATCAAGATAGCCCAAGAGTTTGGCCTGCCTTTGGTCGCAACCAACGATATACATTACCTGAAAAAAGAATATGCCCGGGCCCATGAGATACTGCTTTGCTTGCAAACCCAAAGCACGTTGAGCGACCGTCAACGGATGCGCTTCCAGACGGATGAGTTTTATTTCAAGAGCCCTCAGGAGATGAAGCGCGATTTCGCCGAAATCCCCGAGGCAATAACCAATACCTTAAAGATCGCCGAGGCCTGTAATCTGGAGTTGGATTTCCGTAAGATGCACCTGCCTCATTTTCGGCCTCCCCGGGGATTAAACAGGGAAGAATTCCTGCGCGAGTTATGCAACCGCGGCATAAAAAACCGTTATCCCCGGGTTAACGGGCAGATTATGCAGCGATTGAATCACGAGCTCGATATAATTACCAAGACGAACTTTGCCGGTTATTTTCTTATCGTTTGGGATTTTATCCGCTATGCCAAAGAGAAAAAGATATCCGTGGGGCCCGGCCGCGGATCTGCCGCCGGAAGCTTGGTAAGTTATCTCCTGGGGATTACCGATCTCGATCCCCTGAAATATAATTTGTTATTCGAGCGGTTTCTTAATCCTCAGAGGATCGGCATGCCGGATATCGACATCGATTTCTGCTTCGAGAGGCGCCCGGAGGTTATTGACTATGTAGCTAAAAAATACGGCCGGGACAATGTCGCCCAAATTATCACCTTTGGGACCATGCAGGCCCGGGCCGCTGTGCGGGATGTGGGGCGGGTTATGGGGATGAGTTATGCCGAGGTCGACCGTATTGCCAAGCTTATTCCGGCGGAACCAAATATTTCCCTTAAAGATGCCTTGCGCAGCGAGCCGGAGTTGAACAGCCTCTATGATAAAGACAGCCGAATAAAAGATTTGATAGATACCGCCCGGATACTGGAGGGTGTCACTCGGCATGCCTCGGTGCATGCCGCGGGCGTGGTCATAGCCGATAGGCCGTTATGGGAATATGTTCCTTTGTATCGCGCGGGAAACGATCAGACCACTACAGGATTTACTATGAGCTCGCTGGAGAAGATGGGCCTGCTGAAGATGGATTTTCTCGGGCTGCGCACGCTTACGGTTATAGAGCGGACGGTTAGAAATATCCAACAGGCAAGAAAGGCGGAGCTGGATATAGAGAATATACCGCTGGACGATAAAAAGACATTTTCGTTGCTTAGCGCGGCAAAGACTATAGGGGTGTTTCAGCTGGAAAGTTCCGGGATGCGTGACTTGTTGAAAAAACTGGCCCCGACCAGATTTGAGGACATTATCGCCCTGTTGGCCTTGTATCGCCCTGGCCCAATCGGCAGCGGGATGTTGGATGATTTTATTGACAGAAAGGCCGGTAAGGTCCCGATAAAGTATGACCATAAAAAGCTGGAACCGATATTATCGGATACCTACGGGATATTGATATATCAGGAACAGGTAATGCATATTGCCTCTGCCCTTGCCGGGTTTAGCCTCTCTCAGGCAGATTTATTGCGTCGGGCAATGAGTAAGAAGATTTCTGAAGTGATGGAACAGGAAAGGCGTCACTTTATGCAGGGCTGCCATAAGAACGGTATCGCCGCCAGGATTGCCGGGAAGATATTCGATTTGATAGAATATTTTTCCGGGTATGGGTTTAATAAATCGCATAGTTGCGCCTATGCCTTGATCTCTTACCGCACGGCCTATCTTAAGGCAAATTTCCCTGTGGAATTTATGGCTGCTCTGCTCACTAGTGAAAAAGGCAATACGGACAAAATAGTAGAATATGTCCAGGAATGTAAAAATATGGGCATCGATGTCCTCCCTCCGGATATAAACGAAAGCATTGCCGATTTTGGCATAATCGGAGACAATGGCCGCCCGGAGAAGATAAGGTTTGGCCTGTCGGCGGTCAAGAATGTCGGGCAGGGGGCGATATCGTCGATTATCCGCGCCCGCG
Source organism: Candidatus Omnitrophota bacterium (assembly GCA_046757595.1). Taxonomy (GTDB): domain Bacteria; phylum Omnitrophota; class Gorgyraeia; order Ghiorseimicrobiales; family Ghiorseimicrobiaceae; genus JBHHYQ01. The sequence continues at coordinate 8,653 of JBHHYQ010000010.1, read as the reverse complement.
AGGAAAACGGCCGCTTTAGCGATATCTATGACTTTTGTCGTAACATCGACCTGCGTCTAGCCAATAAAAAGGTCATAGAGAGCCTGATTAAGTGTGGGGCATTGGACGGGTTTGGCCTTTTTCGCGCCCAGATGGTTGCGATGTTGGATAAGACATTAGAGGCCAGCTCTAAATTGCAAAAGGAAAGGGCTTGTTCTCAACTGTCTTTTTTTGATATGCCGGCCTATGCCGACAAGGGCTTCGATTGTATGCGCCGCGAGGCCCCCCGGATAAGCGAATGGCCGGAGACACAGATACTGGCTTTCGAAAAAGAGATATTGGGGTTTTACGTAAGCGGACACCCGTTGGCCAAATACGAACATCAGTTGCGCCGTTTCAGCTCCTGTCCGATAAACGAACTTAAAGACAAAAAAGACGGGGATGAGATAAGTATTGCCGGGATGATCGTCAAGATCAAAAACACTACCACCAGGGCTAAAGGAGAAAAGATGGCCATATTGAAGGTAGAGGATTTGCAGGGGGCGGTAGAGGCGATTGTCTTTCCGCGGGCCTTTGCGGAGGTTTCGCGCAATATCTTGCCGAATAGGGCGGTAATGGTTAAGGGGCGGCTTAGTCTTAAGGAACAGGAGCCCAAGGTCATGGTTAACAATATTATCTCGCTGGAAGAGGCCTATGACTTAATCAACGCTATCCATCTCGACCTGTCGGATATGCGGGAAAATATCTTTCAGACCCTCAAAGAGAGGTTTCGGGGCAGCCCGGGTGATGTCCCGATTTACCTGCATTTTCGGACCCCGGCCAGACAAAAGGTTAAAATGGTTGTGGGGAAAGAGTTGTTTGTCAGGCCCGGGCAACGTTTAATTAGCGAGATAGAGGAGGCCCTGGGGAAAAACAGGATTTCTTTTGTGATTGGCAAATAGGCAAAATTGATTATTCGTTTTCACGATGCAATAGTTTTCTGCGACGTAGCCCGGATGGTTGCTCCGCAGATTTCTATGCCCAATTCGAGGTGAATAAATGATTAAAATAAAACGAGCTCTGATAAGCGTGTCCGATAAACAAGGGGTGTTGGATTTTGCCCGGGGGTTAAATGCTTTGGGTATCCAAATACTTTCTACCGGAGGAACGGCTAAGATATTATCCGCCTCCGGGATACCCGTGACAGAGGTTTCGGAATGGACGGGGTTTCCCGAGATGCTCGACGGACGCGTCAAGACCCTGCACCCTAAGATACACGCCGGCCTGCTTGCCTTGCGCGACAACCCTAATCATATGCGCCAAACTCAGGAACATAATATCGGGCTTATTGATATGGTCGTGGTTAATCTTTATCCTTTTCGCAAGGCCATCCAGAGAAAGGGAATATCTTTGAAAGAGGCGATAGAGAATATCGATATCGGTGGCCCGTCTATGTTGCGTTCTGCAGCCAAGAATTATCGTTCGGTTGCCGTAGTTTGTAACCCGGAAAAATATAAAGATATCCTCAGTGAGTTAAAAACCAATAATGGTATCTTATCCGATGCCGTGCTTTCCGGTTTGGCCCTGGAGGTGTTTAGGCTTACGGCATCTTACGATAAGGCGATATTCGATTACCTGAAAGGGCGGTTTTCCTGGGGGCCATTGGAGGAGATAGGGTTTCCTAACCAGCTGAAGATGGTGTTTGAAAAGGCGCAGGATCTACGTTACGGAGAAAACCCTCATCAAAAGGCGGTATTTTATCGCGCGCCGCAAGATAATTATGCCGGTTTGTCCGCTGCGCGGCAGTTATCCGGCAAGGATCTGTCTTTTAATAATATTTTGGATTTGGACGCCGCCCTGAGATTGATAGCGGAGTTTTCATTGCCTGCGGCAGTAGTGATTAAGCATAATAACCCTTGCGGTGTAGCCGAAGACAAGCAATTGCTCAGGGCATTTTCCGGCGCGCTAAGATCTGACCCGCTTTCTGCATTTGGCAGTATTATTGGGTTTAATCGTTTTGTGGATGAGGCAGTGGCCAGGGCAGTGAGTAAGGCAGGTTTCGTAGAGTGTGTATTTGCCCCGCGATTCGACCGTTCGGCCGTGGATATTTTAAGCCGTAAAAAAAATCTACGCATTATTGTTGTCCCTGTTCCCCGGATTAAAAATGATTGGGATTTTAAAAGGGTTTGCGGCGGATTACTGGCGCAAGACGCAGACGATAAGGTTTGCGCGGAGGGGGATTTAAAGATTGTAACCAAAAAAAGGCCGGGCAAGGCGCAGGTCTCCGCTTTGCTTTTTGCGTTTAAGGTTGCTAAGCATGTTCGCTCCAACGCGATAGTTTTGGCCCGCGGACAACGCAGCGTGGGCATCGGCGCCGGGCAGATGAGCCGCGTAGACAGCGTAATAATTGCCGCGCGTAAGGCTGGTAAATTAAGCGCTGGCTCCGTATGCGCCAGTGACGCATTCTTTCCTAAAGAGGATGCCGTGTTGCGTTTGGCCCGCGCCGGGGTCAAGGCAATAATTCAACCCGGCGGTTCCATCGCCGACGATAGAATTATCCAAACCTGCGACAAAAAAGGCATATCTATGGTTTTTACGAATATCCGCCACTTCCGTCATTGAACGCGTAGCCGTAGATTAATTTATGGCTATGGACTTAACGCGATAAGAGGGGGAGTTCGATCCGTCGCGATTATCGCGATATGCGCGACGAATCCATTGTCGTGTTTTATCGCGCGCGTGTTGCGCGGGAAGTCGGAAGTCGGAAGGGAGAAGCCGGGGATTGTCAAATCTTTGTCTTCCGATTTTTGATTCCTGTTTTATAATTATGTCCAATGATGTTGTAATCTACAGCTTAATCGCTGCCTTAGCTACCCTTTCCGGCACGACGTTGTTATTTTATAAACAAGACTGGGCGCGTAGGAATTCTATTTATCTGGTGAGTTTTGCTGCTGGGGTAATGTTGGCTACGGCATTTTTGCATCTTATTCCGGAGGCGATAGGCTTATCCTCGCAGGCATTGCCTGTTGTGCTTTGCGGGATTTTGGGGTTTTATCTTCTTCAGCAGCTGATAAATCTGCATCATTGTCACGACGAACAGTGTCGTTTACGTAATCTGGGCATTATTTCTCTGGTTGGCCTGGCTTTCCATTCTTTGCTCGATGGCGTGGCTATTGCTTTAGGGGCGAGCCTGAGAAGCGATCTGGGGATAATGACTACATTGGCCGTGGTCTTGCATGAGTTTCCCGAGGGGATAACCGCAACAAGCATATTAATCTATGCTCGGATGTCCCGGGCGAAGATTGTTCTTTACTCGGTGATAGTCGCTTTGGCTACGCCGGTGGGAGCGATATTATTTTATCCTTTGCTTAAAGGGGCGTCTCCCGGAGCGCTGGGTTTGTCTTTGGCCGCGGCCGCCGGTTCGTTTATCTATATTGCCGCCTGTGACCTTATTCCCCAAACGCACAAGGCCCAAAATAAGTTGAATGCGATAATTTTGCTTTTGGGGGTGTTGTTTTTATTCATAATCGGCAGGATCGTAGGATAATGCGATTGCCAATATTCCCTCAACGAAATAATAATGGATAATGGCTTGATTTATAAGACGGCAGTGCTTACGGTAAGCGACAGATGTTTTCGCCGCCAGGCCGAGGACAAGAGCGGCCCGTTGTTGCGGGAGATGGTTGCGGGCCTGCCGGCGGAGGTCGTGGGTTATGATATCGTCCCGGACGAGGCGGAAGAGATAAAAAAGAGGCTTATCGGCTATTGCGACGAGATCAAGGCGCATCTGGTTTTGACTACCGGGGGCACGGGCTTTGGCCCGCGCGATGTCACGCCGGAGGCAACCCTTGCGGTCGTTGAGCGGCAGGCGCCGGGCCTGGCCGAGGCAATGCGCCGGGAGTGTTTTCGCGAGAGCCCGCGGGCGATGCTTTCCCGTGGGGTCTGCGGCTTGCGGGGGGAGACATTGATAGTAAACCTTCCCGGGAGCGCGCGCGGGGCGCGGCAATGTTTGGAGGTAATCCTGCCGCACTTGCCGCACGGTTTGGAGATGGCTCGGGGAGAAGGGCATAATGATAACCGTATCTAAGGCGCGGGAGATTATAGCGGGATATATCAGGCGTCCGTCGGATGAGAGGATAGATGCCTCTTCTTGTTATCGCCGCGTCCTGGCCGAGGACATAATATCCCGGAGTGATATCCCCGCTTTCGATAATTCGGCGATGGACGGGTTTGCCTTAAGCGCGGCGGATACGGCCGGCATAACCTCGCAGGGGCCTAAGGACTTTGTCGTTATCGGCGGCCTGCCCGCGGGGCTAAAGGCGAATAAGAAGATAGGCAAATATCAGGCCCTGAGGATTATGACCGGCGCCCCGATACCCCCGGGCGCATCCTGTGTGTTGCGCAAGGAAGAGGCGCAGGGGTTTATGCGGGGGGGCCGCGACTATATAAAGGTATATCGTAAGGTGTCGCGGGGAGAGAATATCCGCCGGGCGGGAGAAGATGTCTCGCGGGGCAGGGTTGTCCTTTCGCGGGGCAAAATCTTGGGGCCGGCCGAGTGCGGGATGGTTGCGGCATTGGGGCGGGATAAGCTAAGGGTTTATCGCCGCCCGCGCGTAGGTATCCTGGCCACAGGAGACGAGCTGATAAGGCCGGGGCAGAGATTGTCCGGGGCGAAGATATACGATAGCAATAGTTATAGCCTTTATGCTGCGGTTTTGCATAGCCTGGCTGTCCCCGTGCGATTGGGGGTGGTCTGTGACCTGCGCCGGAGATTGCAACGGCGTATCCAAAGTTCATTGCAGCAGGGGCTGGATGTCCTGCTTATCTCCGGCGGTGTATCCGTGGGCGATTATGATTATGTCCGGGATGCCCTTAAGGCCCTGGGGGCGAAGATTGGGTTTTGGGGGGTTAAGATGCGCCCGGGAAAGCCGTTGGCCTTTGCCGTGTCGGGAAAGACAAAGATATTCGGGCTGCCCGGCAATCCCGTATCGGCCCTTGTTTGTTTTGAGGTATTCGTGCGCCCGGCCCTGGCGCGGATGTCCGGGCAGGCGGATTGGCGGCAGAGAGAGATAAGCGTATTATCCGCGCAAAGCATAGAGAAAAAAAGGGGCCTGCGTTATTTCCTGCGGGCGCAGCTTAGGCCGCGCAATGGCCGCTTGTTGGCCCGGCTCAGCGGGGCGCAGGGCTCGGGGATACTTAGTTCCCTGCTTGGCGCGGACGGCCTGCTTGTTCTTCCCGAAGGCATCACGAGGGTAGAGAAGGGCGATGAGGCCAGGGTAATGACATTGTGGCATTGATAAGACAATAGAGAATGACGGCGGGGATATTGCTGGGGGGTAAGGGGACGAGGTTCGTCCCAGACAAGTGTTTCCTGAACATCGACGGGCGGGCGATAGCGCGCCGGCAGTTGGATGTCCTGGCGCAGATGTTCGACGATATCCTGCTTGTGGGAGATTATGATCTCGGCCGGGCGCGGCAGGCCGGTGTATGCCCCGGGGGCAAGGTGCGCGCGGTTAAAGACGTCGTAGCCCGCAAGGCGGCGCTGGGAGGGATATACTCCGGGCTAAAGGCCTGTTGTGAGCGGCAGATATTTATCCTGGCCGGGGATATGCCCTGTATCGATTTGCCTTTGGCGCGATATATGGCTGGGCTTTGCCCGGGCTATGACGCCGTGGTCCCGGAGTTTAAGGGGCGCCTGCAACCCCTTTTTGCCTTTTATGCCCGGTCCTGCTTGGGGGCTATGCGGGAACAGATGAGGCAGGGTAATCTAAGGATTTGCGATTTGTTCTCGTGTGTCAAGACGTATAAAGTCAGCGCTCTTAAAACGCGGGAGTTCGACCCGCAGGGATTATCATTTATGAATATAAATAGAAAGGGGGATTATAAGTGTGTATTGAAAATGTTATCCGGGGATAATCGTCATTCCCCGCTGCACTGACGATCGTCAACGAAAGGCCAATCTTCCGAGCAAAGGCATAGCGGACGCCGAGATAGACAGGTGTCTCCGCGAGTACTCAGGAGGGCCCGTCGAAGAGGAGCATGACGAAGGCAAAGGTAGACCTCAGGAAGTGTCACGAATACAAGACTTAGGTAATTACGACAAAAAAAGGGCGAAAATATGCCGCCGAAGCATCAATCATCGGCGTCCTGCCTTGACAATATGCCGCTTGCCGAATATATCGGCCTAATCAACACATCTTTATCTTCTAAATAATTTTCCAAAGACAGCCTTATTCCATATTTGCAGTTATGTTTTTTTAAGAATAACCGCATGCTTTTCATCTTGCCGCTTTTTCCGGACTTGACCTCTACGGGGACTATTGTATTTCCCCTCTGGATAAGATAATCTACTTCCGACGATGTCCCTTTTCCTTCATTGTGCCAATAAAAAATCTGTCCCCTGATCCTGTTGTCCATGGATTTTATGAGTTCGTTACCAACGAAGACCTCGGCAATGCTGCCTTTATTTATCGTATCGATGTCCTCGGCAACGAGGATATCGGCATTGGTTAGGCCAAGCATGCGAAAATGTATTCCGGTATCGAAAAGTATAACCTTGAACCTGTTGCTCTTTATCTCTGCCCCCAACGGTAGGCCATGACCGGAGCTATGATATACCTTATATGCCAGCCCGGCCTGTATCAAAAGATCCAGGGCCTGTTTCAGGGCCCGGTGGTTGCGCGCGCTGTCTACATTGGAATACTTAAACTTGCGCCCGGCCTGAACGGCAATAGACTGGAACACTTCGTTTAACAACTGTATGTCAACACGCTTTTTATATTTGGCAAAATCATCCCTAAATGACTCTAACAAGTCTCCTAATTTCTCCTGGCACGCCATGATATTTTTCGTATTCGCATATTCACTAACTATCTCTGGCAATCCTCCGATAAGATAAAATACCTTTAAATGATCGATAAGCTTATTATGAAAAATCGGCTCTACGTCTTTGCTGTCTATCATATCGATAATTGCGTCCTCCCCCAGGGCTGTCAAATACTCATCGAAAGACATAGGGTACATAAAAATAGACTGTATTCGCCCCACGCCATAAGAGGGCAAACTGGACAAGGCCATCTCCAGCAAAGAACCGGCGGCCACAATATGCAAGGCAGGCATTTTTTCATAAAAGAAACGTAGGGAGCTCAATGCCTCCGGGCATGCCTGTATCTCGTCGAAAAATACCAAAGTCTGCCCGGGAACGATCGGAACGGAAAAATATGCCGATAACCTCGAACATAGATGCAGGGGCGTCAATGAACCCTGGAATATTTTTCTTACAGCCTTGTCTTCCTCGAAGTTTACCTCGAGAAAGTGTTTAAAAGACCGGCCCAATACCCGGCAAGAAAAGGTTTTGCCCACCTGCCTTGCCCCGCGCAAAACTAAGGCCTTTCTTCGCTTGCTTTCCTTCCAGGCAATTAAACTATCGTCGATTTTTCTTTTCATGGCGCCATTATCCGGGAATAGACAAAAACAACCCTAATCTATCGTTTGACCTGCTGTTAACGCACTTTGACAACAATTAATGTGACAACGCAATAAAGCAATTAGCTATCTGTAGAACCAAGGATTTTCCAACGTAAACTAATTATACATTAAACTGCACAAAAGTCAAGCATAAAAATAGCATATTTTGCAAAAAAATCAATGTATGAGCCCTATTCCCTTCCCTCCGACATCTTTTGTATAGATATTTATCTCCTTTTCGCTGGGACGACGGACGAAAAACTCAATACGTCTCTCCCCAAATGAGACAAAAACCGACAATGTCCCTTTTTGTCTCGTTTGGGGAATGTAACGCAACACGCAACATTTTAGTCCCGGACTATTTTGTTGCGTTGTTGCGTGTTGCGTTTAGGGGGTAACTGTCTATCTTGCCATTTCCAAAATTTACCTAAAAATTATTTGGACGAATGCCGAAAATATGATATAATTATTTTAGTATTACTTTACCGAAAATACAGGGTGAACGCAGTAATCAAATAACAAAAACAAGGAGGTGTTTTTATGGGCAAGAATATTCTTTGCCTCTCATTAGCTATTATAGTTGTTGTTTCTGTTGCAGGCTGCGCGACTATTTTTAAGCAAAAAAGTAGAACTGTTAACTTTGATTCCGAACCACAAGGAGCGACTGTCTATATCAACGGTAATCGCATGGGGAAAACTCCTATGCCACTAAATTTATCTAATAAAAAATCTGTTACTGTAACTTTCAAAAAAGAAGGCTATGAAGACAAGACTTATATTATTAATACTAAAACCGGGACAGGTTGGGTAATTTTAGATATCTTTGGTGGGTTTATTCCAGTTATAATAGATGCTGTTACAGAAAATTGGTATAATCTTGATACGGATGCAGTAAAGGTTATGCTAGATGTAGAGAGAAAATAACAATTAATCACTTCGCCTCTATCTTTGAATTGGTTGCCCTTATGCAATAATCGATTAGAAATTTCATGTATTTAACCTTCCTGAACTTTTCTATCGTTATTAACCCTTGACTTGTTAATGAGGCAATTTAGAAGCCAGGATTTTGCCCGGAGGCAAGGCGCGCGCGACCCATCCACTGGATGGAGACCCCGACGCAGCATACGGGCAAAAGACGGCTTATAAATGCCTCATTAACAAGTCAAGGGTTAATAAGTTTGGCAGATACCATAGAACAACGCGTTCAAAGATATAAAGACTTTGCCTC
>JBHHYQ010000009.1:0-14545 GCA_046757595.1 Candidatus Omnitrophota bacterium | reverse complement strand
TATCCGCGGGGCCGAGAAGGTCTTCAAGGCCGAGCACAATAGTTATGTCGGGGTGAATATAGTCTCTAATAGCAAACAAAATGAATGGGGCCTCTTGGAGATCGAGGTCCTGGATACTGACGACTGGAGCTATGGCGTAGAGACGGTGAGGTGTTGTAATAAGTATAGCTACTGGGGGGAAGACGGCAACAATCTTGCGGCTATTCCCTTTGCTAAGAGATTGAAAGGGCCGAATAAGGGTTCGATAATGCGCATTACGATGACCACCGGGGCAATAACCTATCCGGTGAATAACAACGATGTATGCGATGGAATGGTCAATCCTTGTCCGGCGCAGCAATAATAGAGAGAGAAAAATATATGCTTATCCCTCAAAACATCCTTAACCTGAAATCCTACCAACCCGGCCGGCCCATAGAAGAGGTGCGGGAGGAGCTGGGGTTAAAACAGGTGGTGAAGCTGGCCTCCAACGAGAGCCCCTTTGTCTCAACCCGCGCCCGGCAGGCCATAGGGCGCAGCCTGGGGCAGATCAACCGTTACCCGGAAGGCAGCTGCCTTTATCTGCGCCGCAGGCTGGCGGAGAAAGAAGGGGTGTCGCCGGATAATATCCTCTGCGGCAACGGCTCGGATGAGATAATCGATATCATCATCAAGGCCTTTGTCGGCCCGGGCGAAGAGGTGTTGACCTCTCAGGCGACATTCTTGGAGTACGAGATCGTCGCGCGCATAAACAACCGCCGGGTGACCACTGTGCCCCTCAAAGACTTCCGTTACGACCTTGAGGCAATAAGGAAAAAGATAGGCCGCAGGACAAAGGTTATCTTTATCGCCAACCCCAACAACCCTACCGGGACCTATGTGAACAAAAAAGAGGTGGCGGATTTTCTGCGCCATATCCCGGCCTCGGTAATCACGGTCTTCGACCAGGCCTACGAACAGTTCGTGGATGTGGACGACTTTCCCGATGCCGCAAAATATATCCGGGGCAAAAACATAATCACCCTGCATACCTTTTCCAAGATATACGGCCTGGCCGGGTTGCGCATAGGCTATGCCCTGGCGCGCCGGGAATTAATCGGCTATATGCAAAAGGCGCGCCTGCCGTTCAATGTCCATTGCCTGGCTCAGGCCGCGGCCCGGGCCGTATTGGACGACAGGCAATACCTAAAAGATACGCGCCGCGCTATATTGAAGGAAAAAGAATATGTCTGCGGGCAGCTGCGGAAGATGGGTGTTTCTTATATCCCCTCGGTAACCAACTTCGTCCTTATCGACGTCGGAGGAGACGGCTATGCCTTGTTTCAGAGATTGCTGCGCCAGGGGGTTATCGTCCGCGATATGCGCCAATACGGCCTGAACGGGTTTATCCGCGCAACCATCGGCCGCCACAGCGAGAACAGAAAATTTATCTATGCCCTTAAAGCCGCCTTTTCTGTTTATGGCAAACAAGTAAAAAAAATATGAAAAAATACTTGACAGAGTAAGTCTATTATGTTTTAATTAAATCTATGGTTTTTATTAACCCTTGACTTACTAATATACGATTTAGAAGCCAGGATTTTGTCCGTAGGCAAGGCGCGCGACCCATCCACTGGATGGGCGCCCCCGCGGGGCACCCGGACGAAAAGGACGGGCCGGCCTGGCGGAGGCGCTTCGAGGCGGAGCAACGTAGCCTACGGGCAAAAGACGGCTTATAAACGCGTATTAGTAAGTTAAGGGTTAACAGGACAATATCGGTATCCAGCGGGCGATTATGAATAAATTAATGAATATCACGGAATTGGCGGAATACCTGCGGCTTAAGCGCCAGACGATATACAATTGGTTACATCAGAGGAAAATATCCGGCATCAAAGTAGGCGGGGTATGGAGGTTCGACCGCAGGGATATCGACCTTTGGCTGAAGGAGAAACGCCGTGTCTAAAAAATCATGCATCGGGATTTATTTCAGCGACAACTTTGTTAATATCGTCGAACAGCAAGACGGGAAGGTGTTTAATTTCGTCAAGGCCCCTTGCGTCTTAGACAGCATCCAGGATGCCAACGGCCAGACTGTGGTCGAAGAGACAAGGATAGTCAATCTAATCAAGAGCGAGCTGCTTAAAAATAATATTATTACCCGGGACGTGGTTTTGGCATTGTTGAATAAAGAAGTAATAGTAAGGTTTTTCGACATCCCCCTGGTTTCTCAATCCGAGATAGAATCTACCGTAGGTTTCGAGATCAAAAAATATATCCCGTTTAAACTGGATAAATTGGTATTCGATTTCCAGGTCAAGGTAGACAAGAAGGCCAAAAAGATCAACATCTTGTTTGTAGGTATCAAAACAGAAACCCTGGATAAATATATCTCCGTATTGGAACAGGCTGAATTAAAGATTGTGGCTATCGAGCCGGCATTCATCAGCACATTGCGGGTCTTGAAACTGGCCAATAAAATAGACGCCAAAGGGGCATCTGCGGTGGTAGATATCCACGATCATCTGGACAGGGGGGATATTACGATTGTGGATAATCTCTATCCCCGGTTTAGCCGCGACCTTAATCTTAACGCCCCTCGTGAAGGGCAGGATGCAGATGAAGGCCCCCGAAAAGATATGCTCCCCAAATTGATCAACGAGATAAAGATTTCTCTGGATTATTGTCGGCGCAGGCAGGCCGCGGCGCGGCCGCTGAAAATAAATAAACTTATCCTGCTCAGCGTGGATGACAAAAACGAATGGGTGGAACAGTTGCATAGCGCCCTGGAGATTCCCGTGACGACCGTTTCTATCCAGAAAAACATAAGTTCGCAAAAGGAAGGCTTCGATTTGGAGTTAAGCCAGGCCTATGGCGTATCTCTGCGGGGGGTCGTCGGATTTCCCCTAAATATCGATTTGTTCTCCCGGGCCAACCTATCCGCGGAGGAAGACGACTATTCCGATGAAGTCTCCGTAATGCGTCGCCTGAACTCGCAGTTGGACAGGAATTTTCTCGCCGGCAACATCATCGTGTTTTTCGTCCTGATCTTTGCCGTCCATCTTTTTGGGCTGAGGCAATCTATGGTCTATAACGATAAGCTTAAGTCGTTAAAAATCAACCGTCGTCCTGTTGCCGCCCTGGACGTCAACGCCGTTAGTTACGATAAATTAAAAGAGGCAGAGAAAGATTATGCCCAAAAGATATCCGTATTGAGTAACCTGGATAAGAGGCGAGATTATTTTGCCCCCAAGCTTTCTGCGATTGCCGCATTAAGGCCGGAAGGGTTATGGCTCACGCAAATAGATTATTCCCAAAAGGCCAACGACCGGCGAGAATTGATTTTATCCGGGTTGGTTTACCTGCGGGATGAACAAAAGGAGTTCTCTGCGGTAAACGGTTTTCTGACAAGCCTGCAGAAAAACTCCGCATTTTCCGGATTCTCCGGAATTTCTTTGCTTTCTATGTCTCGAAAGAAGGTCCGCAAATATGATTTAACCGGTTTCCGCATCCGCTGCAGATAACAGATAAGATGGATTAAAAATGGACTTATCCAAAAATATAGATATCGCGTCGATAATGGAAAAACAACGGATAATAATTCCGGTTATTATCCTTATCCTGAGCCTGGTTGTGGGCAATAAGATTTATAAAAACAGGCAATCGGAGATAAATGCCACTAGGGATGACATAAAGCAGGGAAAGATAATCAATGATCTAATCGAGGTAATCGCAGATCAAGAGGATGTATTTTCCCGTTATCAGGATAAATTTTATCCCAAAGAACCCGCGGAGATTATGAGAGAGATCTCGGATGCCGCGGCCGCGGCCGGGATAAGGGTATTTTCCTTTGATCCCCGGGAACGGATTAAAACCGATGCCCTGCGGATTTCTTCGTTCAGGCTCAAAGTAAGGGGTGGCTATCATAATATCGGCGATTTTATCGCCAGCATCGAATCGCTGGATGATGTTTTGACTATCGATAGCTTTAAATTATCCTATAGCGATCGTTTGGAGAAAGATGGGCTCGATGCCGACATCCTAATTAAGGCCGTGTTTTCTACCGGAGAAAAAAGTAATCTTCCTCTCCGTAGAAAAACGGCGCAACGTCGCCGAGGCGTCAGAGCTTGGCAAAAGGCTATACAGAGACTGGAAGGCGATAATGAATAAAACAATATTGTTCCGGGTTGAATTTTATATCCCGCTTTGCGCTATTTTAATCTTTTTCCGCGGGGTGTTCGCAGATACAAAACAAAGCCGCTCCTCGGGAAAGGTGGTTTATACCGCGGGAAAATATTTCGACCCCTTTTCCGATTGGCTGCCTCGCGAGATTAAAGAAAATCCCGTTGTTATAAAACAGCGGCATCGGGCAAAACGGCAGCCTGCGGAAAACATAATATTACCCAATTTTTCCCTGGAGGGTATTGTTTGGGGAGGGGGCTTCCCCCAGGTGATAATCGATGGCTTAGTATTGAAAGAAGGGGAGAAAATCGAAGGAGCCGAGGTGTTAGAAATAACTAAATCCAAGGTGAAGATGTTGTATAAAAACAAGATATTTTTCCTAATGAATAACTCTGGAATCCGAGATACAAAAGAGAGGAGACGATAATGGCTATTAGAAAAAGACGGGGCAAAACAGGATTAAGTTATTCCGTCTTGATTTTGTTTTTGTCGTTTTTAATTATGGGAACAGGTATTCGAAGGGCGACTGCCGTGGAGTATTTTGATTTCAGCCGACGCATCTCTATGGACTTTAAGGATGTGAGCTTAAAAGATGCCCTTAAGGTCCTTTCGCAGCAATCGGGGATGAACTTTGTCGCGGCCAAGGATGTGGAGAATGTCACCTTTACCCTTTATCTCGATGATGTGACGGTAAAAGAGGCCCTGGATAAGCTCCTTGATGCGAATAACCTGATTTATAACCTTGACCCTCAAAGCAATATTTTTGTTGTACGACGTTCTTCCGCGCCGGAGATAGAGACGACCACCCGTGTTTTTTACCTCAAATACGCCCGTGTTCCCGGTTCGCGCCTGGACAGCGAGATCCTGCGGGGCACATTTAGCGCTACAACGAGCTTAAGCAGCGGAGGCAGCGCTACGGGAGGCATCAGCGGAGGCAGCGCTACGGGAGGCATCAGCGGATACGGCGCTACGGGAGGCATCAGCGGATACGGCGCTACGGGAGGCAGCAGCGCGGGAGTGACAGGCGCGTCAAGGGGGGGGATATTGACCGTTGTTAAGAATCTGCTTACGGAACACGGCAAGGTAGACGCCGACCTGCGCACCAACAGCCTGGTTGTTACGGATATCCCGGAGAAGATGCCGATTATCGAAGAAGTGATTGTCAAACTTGATAAGCCTCTGCCTCAGGTGATGATCGAAGCAGAGATGCTGGATGTGGACAAGTCTTCCGTGGATAAGTTGGGAGTTGCCTTCGGTCAGCAATTTTTGTCTCTCAGCGGTTCCAACGTGGTGAGCAAGTTCCCCTTTTGGGGCCAGGATTTCGAAAAAGGCAAAAGCGCCCCCTTTACCGCCGATACAAACAGCACGGAATTTTCCTACGGCAAACTGGATGCCACTACTTTTAGCGCCGTATTCAACTTCCTGATTACGGATACGAGCACGAAGTTTCTTGCCCGGCCGCGCATCCTTACCCTAAGCAACGAGACCGCGGAGATAAAGATCGTGACCAACGAGGCCATTGGGCTAACCACGAATACCGCTTCCAACCAGGGCGGAACCGGCAGCGTTACCGAACAGGCCGAACGTAGCGAGACCGGGGTTTCCCTGCGGGTTACGCCGCAGATAGAGGAGGAGAGCGGGGATATCACGATGTTTATCCAACCGATGGTTGCCGAAGCCAAGACCGGAGGGACATTCGGCAGTCAGGCCTTTAAGGATCCCGAGATACGCACCACCAAGTCTACGGTGCGGATGAAAGACGGCGAGACCCTGGTCGTGGGCGGGCTTATCCGCACCAAAACCGACGATACGCATAAAAGGCTGCCGTTTTTTTCCCGCATCCCGATATTGGGGGTGTTGTTTCGGGATAAGGACAGGACAGAGCAGGAGCGGGAGCTGGTGGTGTTTATTACCCCTCATATTCTCAAGGAAGGCCAGTCCGAGGTCGCCGGGGCCTTTGGCCCCCAGGGGTTGGCGCGGGACTTAGACAGAGAGCAGGATTTATCGCAAGACGAAAGCGAGATAGAGAGGGTGCTTAAGGAATACGAACAGGGAATGTGATTAGGCTGCAGGCGTCACAGGCCTCTGTATTTCGGGACTTCAGTCCCGAAATACAGAAACTCAACAAACTCAACAAACTCAACAAACTCAACAAACTCAACAAACTCAACAAACTCAAATATGCCTATTTACCTTAAATTAGGGGAAATTTTAATCAAGGATGGCCTAATCACCCCGGAGCAATTGAGCCAGGCCCTGGATATCCAGGTTAAAGAAGGTGGCAAGGTCGGGGAGATCCTGGTAAAATTAGGCTTTATCAGCGAGCAGGCGATGATTGCCGCAATCGGCCGCCAGCTATCTATCCCTTATGTCAGTTTAGGCACCGGGCATCTTAAACCAGTGATAGACCAGGGGCTGGAAGAATTGGTGCCTAAAGAGTATGCCGTTAAGTATTCCGTCCTCCCTCTGTCGCGCAACCTAAATTCCCTCACCTGCGCGATATTCGACCCTTTTGATCTCATCCTTTTGGACAATCTGCGTAAGATGACTAATTGCGAAATAAACCTGGTGATTGCCACCAAATCTGATATCGATTCCGCAATCGATAATTTTTACAGCAAGGCCGATATGTTCAAGCAGGCTGTGCGGGAGTCTTACCAAATAGAAGACAGCCTGGTTAAAGAAGACGGAGGGGTCGAAGAAGGCGGCCTAAGCCTGGATAAGATTATCGAGCGCGCCGAAGAAGGGCCAGTGATAAAACTGGTGGATTTGATTATCAACCAGGCGATTGAAGAACGGGCCTCGGATATCCATATCGAACCGTTTAAGAATAAAATCGGCCTCCGTTATCGCATCGACGGCAAGCTATATGAGATCCCTCCCCCGGCAAAACATATGCATCTGCCGATTGTTTCGCGGCTAAAGATCATGGCCAAGTTGAATATCGCCGAGAAAAGACTTCCTCAGGACGGCGCATTTTTTGTCCGCATGAAAGATAAGACGATCGATCTTCGCGTATCCACTATCCCTACGATTTACGGAGAAAAAATGGTGTTGAGGATTTTAGATAAAAGGTCCCTGCCTTTGGATATGTCTGTTTTGGGGTTCGATGAACGGCAGCAGCAGGAGTTCAAAAAGGCAATCGCCAGCCCCTATGGGCTGATATTCATTACCGGTCCTACGGGCTCGGGTAAGACGACCACGCTTTATGCGGCATTGAACGAGATAAGATCTCCGCAGAAAAATATTGTAACCATAGAAAACCCGGTGGAGTATCGGTTGGATGGGATTAACCAGGTCCAGGTCAAGCCGGAGATCGGCCTGACATTTGCCCAGGCCCTGCGTTCGTTTCTCCGTCAGGACCCGGATGTGATGCTTGTGGGCGAGGTGCGCGACCTGGAGACGGCGCAGATATGCGTGCGTTCGGCGCTAACCGGGCATTTGGTATTGTCTACCCTGCATACCAACGACGCCGCTTCCGCGGTTATTCGTCTTATAGACATCGGCATCCCCGCTTATTTATTGGTTCCTTCGTTGGTAATGGTCGTAGCCCAGCGCCTGGTGCGTCGCCTTTGTCCGGAATGCAAAGAGGCCTATGAGCCCACGGTGGAGAAACTTGGAGAACTGAAGTTAAAGGCGGAGCTGATCTATCGCGCCCGTCGCCGCGGCTGCGATAAGTGCAATAATATCGGATATAAGGGGCGCATCTGCATTGCCGAGGTGATGTTGATTAACGATGGCCTGCGCGAGGCAATGATGCGCGGGGCATCGGTTATGGAGATTAAGGAATTGGCAAAAAAAGGCAATATGTCTTCTCTGTATGAGAGCGGGATAAAGAAAGTAGAAGAAGGGTTAACCAGCCTGGAAGAGGTAATGAGTGTGGCAGTATAATGCAGGCTGCAGGTTTTAGGCTTCAGGCTGCAGATTATTACCTGTCGCTTGTGGCCCTGCTGCCTGTAGCATGCAACGCCCACAACAAAAAATGAAATTCTCCTATATCGCCCGCACGGCCCAGGGAAAGAAAAAAACGGGGATCGTCGATGTCTCTTCCGAAGATGACTTAGTCTCCCGCCTTCAAGAGCAGGGGCTGACAGTTACCCGAGTCGTTCCCCTGGAGGAGAAAAAAGGCCATTTTTCCCCTAAAAAACCCCAAAAGACATTCAGTCACCGCAAGGTAAAATTATATGATCTTGTTTTTTTTGCCCGGCAATTGTCCACTTTATTGGATTCGGGGATAACATTGCATCGCGCCCTGGATGCCCTTTTGAAACAGGTAAGTTCTTCTCTATTATATAAAATAATAGTAAGTATCAAGAAAGATGTAGAGGCCGGGGCCAGCCTGAGGGATGCCCTGGCTAAACACCCCAGGGTCTTTTCCGACCTTTGGATCAACCTCGTAGAGAGCGGGGAGGCCAGCGGTAACCTGGCCATGACTTTGGACCGGTTGGCCAAATATCTGGAAAGGGAGGCCGGGTTTAAACGGAAGATAGTCTCGGCGCTTATTTATCCGGCTATCCTTTTTACTGTATCCTGCGGGGCGATATTTTTCTTTGTAGTTAAGATTATCCCCACATTTTCCGGCTTGTTCTCCGGGTTGGGGGCCAAACTTCCCGCGGCCACGCGGATCTTGGTTGGCTTTAGCCAGGGGGTGCGGCGCGGTTTTTGGCCTGCGCTTATTGTCTTGGCCGTTGCCTTTTTCCTTTTTCGCCGGTTTCGCCAGACCAACAGCGGGCGCCGCGCCATCGATGTATTCAAGCTGCGCCTGCCGCTGTTCGGTAATTTTTTCAAGGTTCTGTGCGTGGAGAGGTTTACCTCCCAGATGGCGACCTTGGTCGAGGGGGGCGTGCCCATACTCTATGCCTTGGAGATTACCGAGCGCGGTGTGGGCAATAAGATCCTGGAGGGGGTGGTTCATAGCGTAAAGAATAGTGTGCGGGAAGGCCGGCCTTTGGCCGCGATGTTGGGCGAAAGCGGGTTTTTCGAGCCGATGGTCGTGCAGATGATCTCCGTAGGCGAGGAGGTGGGGGAGCTGGCCAAGATGTTTCGCCGCGTGGCCAGTTTTTATGAAGAGTATGTGGATACCTTCGTGGGGAGGTTTGCCACTATCTTTGAGCCGATAATGATCGTGTTTATGGGCGGGGTTATCGGGGTAATGCTCGTAGCCTTGTTCCTGCCGATATTCAGCATCGTGAATATCGGGGGGGGGATGTAACTGCTTAAAAACCCCTTGACATATATACTCAGATAGGGAACAGCCGCGCCCGTTCCGTTGTCAAAAGACTAACAAAGGAGGGGAAGATGAGAGGTAACAGGGGTTTTACATTGTTGGAGCTGGTGGTGGTAATAATTATTATTGGTATCTTGGCTAGCCTTGGGCTTACTCAGTATGGCAAGGTAGTGGAAAGAGGCCGGCAGGCCGAGGCCAAGATGATCCTGGGGCAAATCCGTTCCGCCCAGGAGGCCCAGAAGTTGGAGACAGGTTCCTACGCTACGAATATGACTGCTTTAGGCGTAGGGGCGCCGACAGACTGTACGGCCACCCACTATTTTAAGTATTCGATTGGCGCCGCTAAGGCTACAGCCACAAGATGCACAACAGGTGGTAAAACACCTAGTTACAGCGGCACAACGTATACAGTTACATTGACCTATGCCGGCGGTGTATTTAGTACCACTTACTAGAACGTATCGAGGCTAAGCCTCGATAGCGATGAACTTATGACTTATGACTTTGTATCTGTGACCAATCAATGTTATGTATCCCGAAATTGAGCAGCTCAAAGATTATTTTAACAACCAACCCGATGTCCTGATGGCCTTTGTCTTTGGCTCGCGGGCCAGGGGTAAGGTAGGCCCGATGTCGGACTGGGATATCGGGGTGTATTTTCGGCCGCTCAGGTCCGGGGTGGAATGGGAAGAGTGGGGTCGGGAATACCCCTTAGAGGATAAGGTCTGGGAGGACTGTATCGGTATTTTGCGCGCGGACGATGTAGACCTGGTGGTCCTGAACCGTTGCCCGGCAGGCATTGCCGCCGACGCCATCGAGGGCGCCCCCCTGGTAATAAAAGACCGGGGAGTGTTTACTCGTTTTATGCTTATTGTTACCGGCGAGGCCGCGGACTTTCGCCAGACAGCGGCGGAATACAGCCAGGTCTATTGGCGTTCTTTCTCGCTTAACGCAAAAGACAAAGATATCCTTAACCGCCGGCTTATCTTTTTGGATAGCGAACTGCGGGATATATCTGTTTTCCGTAACCTGGACTGGCAGATTTATCAAAAAGAGCATAGCCGGAGAAGAGATGTAGAGCGTTGGATAGAGAACATAATGAATGCGGCAATTGACATCGCCAAGACTGCCTTGGCCAGTTGCCATCGGCCCGTGCCGGCCAATTATCGGGAGATCCTGGCTGGCTTGGTTGTCTTGCCGGGGTTTCCCGTTGACCTTGCCCGGCAATTGGCCGAGTGGGCAAAACTGCGCAATATCCTCGCCCACGAATACTTAGATATCCGCTGGGAACGGATAAAGGTCTTTATCGACAAGGCCGAGCCCTGCTTCCGAAGGTTTATCCCTGAGATTAGGAGGATGTTGGCGGGGTAAAAGAAATTATCAAGGCTTAGCCTCGATAATACTGATACGCGAAATTCGGTGTCAGAACTCGCTAACTTATTATTATTCGTATCGAGGCTAAGCCTTGGAAGGGAAAGAGGCTTAGCCTCTACTCGTATCATCAATGCCATGCTAATTATGGATGCAGTGCTTGAGAAGTTCCTTCGGGGGTTAAAGGACCTGGGATTGAGAAACAGGATAGAGCGGATATATCTTTTTGGCTCCCGGGCCAAGGGCCGGGAGAGGCCGAGCTCCGATTATGACCTGCTTATCGTGAGCCCTCATCCGGATAAAGGCCTCAAAAGCAAGCTTTATGATATCGTGGTGGATCTGCTTTTGGAGACCCAGAGGGTGGTCTCGCTCAAGATCTTTCCCAGCGCGGAGTTCAGGCGCCTGCGTCGCATGCAGACCCCGTTTATGCAAAATGTCCTGAAGGAAGGGGTAAGGATTGGATAAGAAGGCCGGGGATTTAATCGCGGCTTATTTGGATAGGGCGCGGGAGAAATTAAAAAGCGCCAGGGACCTGTTTGCCGCGCAAGACTGGGGCGATTGTGTCTCCCGCGCCTATTATTGCGCCTTTCATGCCGCGCAGGCTGTTTTACTTTCCGAAGGGTTATCTGCCGATACCCACCAGGGCATCCTTAACCTGTTTGGCCTGTATTTTGTCAGGAACAATAAGTTCGACAAGAGGTTTGCCAAGATGTTGCATAATTTAAAAGACGATCGGGAAAACGGCGATTATGACCTTTTTTCGCCCATCGACGAAGAGACGGCCTGTCAGTCCCTTGATGGGGCCGAAGAGTTCCTGAAAGAGGCAGAACGATATTTATCTGCTGCGGGACTAGTGTCCCGCAGCATCTCCTGACACCTTGACCGTCCCGAAACAGAGAAATGATACTATCCGCCAAGAAAAAGGCCTTTACCCTGGTAGAGATAACGATTGTCCTGGTCATCCTGGGCATATTGGCCGGTATTGCCTGGCCCAACTTTATGCGCAGTAAGGAGCGGGCCTTGGCCAAAGAGGCCATCGTCGGCCTCAAGCTTATCCGGGCAGCAGAGATGGTCTATCAAAGCGAGAACGGGACATATTATCCGTCTTCAGGCAGCCAGGGAAATATCGCTACTATCAATACTAATCTCCGCCTCACCCTTAGCGAGACAAACTGGGATTATACGATTACCGGCGGGGCATCTGCATTTACCGCCACCGCGAACAGGCAGGGTAGCGGGCCGTATAAGGACTGCGTGTATACTATAACGCAGGCGACAGCAGAGCCTACGGCTAATAGTTGCCCGTAGAGATTGATAAATGTCATTGCGAACCCCGAAGAGATTGCTTCGGCATCCCCGCTTCTTGTCTCGCGCCAAAATCGGCTTGGCTTTGGGAACCATCCGCCTCTGGCGGAAAAATCTTGACCCCCAGCCGTTCACTTAATAATGCAGGGGTCAATAAACGGAATGATTATTATCGCTGTCGGGGTTTGTGGGTTTGTTTTGGGGATGGTTGTTACCTTTGGCCTAAAGGTTTTTCAGGTTAGGACGGCTAAAGAACTGGCTGAGGAGCTGTCGCGGGAGGGTGAGGCGCGGCGCAAAGAAGAGATAGCCGCCTTAATGGAAAACCTCAAGGCCAACTTCGGCAATATCTCTTTGGACGCCCTGTCTAAGTCCAGCCAGGAGTTCCTGCGCCTGGCTCGGGAACACCTGCGCTCTCAGACTGAGGCCGGCAGCCGGGATCTGGAGGCCAAGAAAGAGCTTATCGGCCAGCAGTTAAAACAAATGGGCCGGGAACTGGAGGATATCTCCTCTCTGATGCGCGAACTGGAAAAGGACAGAGAGTCAAAGTTCGGACAACTGGCTAGCCGGCTGGACGCGAGCAACCAACAGACAGAGACCCTGGCGAGGATTACGGACAAGCTGCATAAGGCCCTGGGTTCATCCTCGGCCCGCGGTCAGTGGGGGGAGCGCATGGCCGAGGATGTCCTGCGCCTGGCCGGATTTATTGAGAATGTGAATTACCTTAAGCAAAGGGCGATGTCCGACGGCCGCAGGCGCCCGGACTTTACCTTTCTCCTGCCGCATGACCTCAAGCTGAATATGGATGTGAAGTTTCCTTTGGATAACTATGTTAGGTTTCTGGAGGCCTCTTCTCCGGCGGAAAAGGCGGGATTTCGCAACGAGTTCCTGCGTGATGTGCGGGCGCGGATAAAAGAGGTAACCACGCGGGATTACATCAACCCCGACGATAATACCGTAGATTATGTGCTCTTGTTTATCCCCAACGAACAGGTCTATGCCTTTATCCACAAAGAAGACAGTTCCATCCTGGACGAGGGGATCAAAAACAAGGTTATCTTTTGTTCACCGATAACCTTCTTTGCCGTGTTGGCGGTAATCCGCCAGGCCGTGGAGAACTTTACTTTGGAGAAGACGTCACAGGAAATACTTCGTCTGTTGGGGCAGTTTCATCGCCAATGGCAGGACTTTGTCGGCAAGATGAGTCTGGTGGGCCAAAGGATAACCGAGGCCCAGGAGGAATACGAACGGCTGGTTACCACCCGTCGCAGAAAACTGGAGGTCCCCTTAAGAAAGATAGAACAACTGCGCAGTCAACGCGGCATAGCGGCAGAGGAGAGTAGTAATGAAACACACGATATCGGTATTGGTGGAAAATAAGTTTGGCGTCCTGGCGCGCATTTCCGGGTTGTTCAGCGCGCGGGGGTTCAATATCGCATCCCTGGCCGTAGGCGAGACCGAGGACCCGGCGGTATCGCGTATGACCATCGTCGTAGATGCCAAGGACGAACGGATATTGGACCAGATAAAAAAACAACTGCATAAGCTTATCGATGTCCTTACTGTTTTAGACTTGAGCGACAAAGAATTTTTTGACCGCGAATTAGTCTTATTTAAGTTAAACTTTACGGGAAACGATAAACAGCGAATCGAAGACCTGTTGAATAAGTTGCCCGCTAAGATCCTGGAGGAAAAAGAGGATTATGTGATTATCGAAATATGCAGTAGCCGCAAGATTAATCAGGCTGCCTTGGACAAATTAAAGATTTTTGGCATTCGTGAACTGACGCGCGCCGGGACGGTGGCGATAATTAAGTGAGCAGGAATAGATGCAGATTATATGGTTAAAATGATAGTGATAAAAATAGGATCTAGCTTGCTTAGCCGCGACAATCGACTTGACAACGAAATGTTAAAAAACATTACCCGTCAGGCTTGCATTTTGCGAAACAGGGGCATAGATATAATCCTGGTTTCCTCCGGGGCGGTAAGTTCGGGGATGGCGACATTGGGGTTAAATGCCCGGCCGAACAAGATCGCCAATCTTCAGGCCTGCGCTTCGTTGGGGCAGGGGATGTTGATGAAAAGCTATATTGCGGCCTTTGCCGAAAAAAATCTACGTTGCGCCCAACTGTTGCTTACCTCCGAAGATTTTAGCGACCGTAAACGCTATCTCAATGTCCGGCATACTATTTTTTCCCTGTTCAAATATAACGCCCTGCCTGTAGTCAATGAAAACGACACCGTTTCTACCGAAGAGATAAAATTCGGAGACAACGATAATCTTTCGGCTCTGGTCGCAATATTGGTCAGGGCCGATCTGTTGATTATTCTTTCCGATGTCGCCGGCCTGCTGGATGACAAAAAAAGATTGGTCTCTCAGGTTGCCAAAATAACCCGTCAAATACGCAAATTTGCCTGCCCAACGAAAAATGGTATTTGCCGGGGAGGAATGATTAGCAAAATATCTGCCGCGGAAAAAGTTACGGCTGCGGCAATACCCTG
>JBHHYQ010000008.1:0-17548 GCA_046757595.1 Candidatus Omnitrophota bacterium | reverse complement strand
ACGGGCAAAAACGGCTTATAAATGCGCATTAGTAAATCAAGGGTTAATAAGAATAACATAATACCTTCACTTTTAGGATACGGGTTTAATTGTGACACAGTCTGATTGTCAGTTTTGCAACATTAGGGATTCGTAGGCATATGCCGATAGCGGAGAAGAATAGCAAAAAGACAAAGATCCTGCGGATTATTGCCCGGTTGAATATCGGGGGGCCGGCGATAAATGTCAGCTTATTGACTGCGGGGTTGGACAGGGAAAGATACGAGACGGTCCTGGTTTCCGGCAGCACAGAGAGAGACGAAGGGGATATGTCTTATCTCTTGCGGGAAAAGGGATTGTCCTATCGGGTTATCCCCCAATTGTCGCGCCGGATAAATCCGCTTAATGATATCATCGCCTTTTTGCGGATATTTCTTTTGATCTGCCGGGAGAGGCCGGATATCATCCATACCCACACGGCCAAGGCCGGGGCCTTGGGCCGTTTGGCGGGATTGTTGATTAAACCCTTTCGCCGCCTTAAACTGGTCCATACCTTTCACGGCCATATATTCGACGGATATTTCCCTAAGGCCGTTAGCCGGGTTTTTGTTATCATCGAAAGGCATTTGGCCCGGGGCACGGATGCAATTATCGTCGTGAGCGAGGCGATAAAAAGAGAGATATTGGCCTTGGGCATCGGAGACGAACAAAAGGTCAAGGTCGTGCATCTGGGGTTCGAACTGGAGAGGTTTTTGAAGATTTCATTGAGGAATGATTCGGTGTTGAATATCGGAATGGTTGGTAGGTTAGCGCCGATTAAGAATCACAAGATGTTTTTGGATGGCGCGAAGTTAACATTAAAGGCAATACGCCGGCCTGCGTCCCGCGGACAGGCAGGCACGACGCAATACGCAATACGGTTCCTGATAATCGGCGACGGCCAGCTGCGCCGGGAATTGGAAGAATATGCCGCGGGGATGGGGATAAAAGACAGGGTGGAATTTTCCGGCTGGCAAAGGGACATAGCCGAGGTTTACGGAAAATTGGATATCGTGGCCCTGACATCGCTTAACGAGGGCACGCCGGTGTCGCTTATCGAGGCTATGGCCGCATCTCGCCCGGTAGTGGCTACGGATGTGGGAGGGGTGAGGGATTTAGTCGGGAGCCGGGAGTCGAAAGTCGGGAGTTTTACGGTTTACCAGCGGGGGGTATTGGTCGCCTCTGGGGATGCGAAGAGCTTTGCAGATGGGCTGGGGCTATTGGCAAACGACGCGCATTTAAGACAAAGGCTCGGGGCAGCCGGCCGCGAATTCGCGCGGGAAGAATTCGATAAAAGACTACTAATAAAAAATACGGAGATGGTGTATAATAGATTGGCGGCGGGAAGTACGTAAAATGTGGGCCCGTGGGGATGAATGATGAACAGCCTCTCCTGCTCAAACAGGGGCTTGCTTCGTTGCGCAACTCGCAGGAGAGGCTGTTCATCATTCATCCCCACGAGACATGTTTAATACTTATTAAAATAAAAAGGATGGTTTCATGAAATATCTAATTACCGGCGGGGCAGGGTTTATTGGGTCTCATTTATCCGAGGCCCTGATTAATGGTGGGGAGGAGGTTATTGTTTTGGACGACCTTTCTACTGGCCGTTATGAAAATGTTGCGGCGACAGAAATACATCCGCGGTTTAAACTGGTCGTGGGCAGCATCCTGGATGAACGGCTGGTCGATAAATTGGCGGACGAGGCAGACTGTATCTTTCATCTGGCCGCGGCCGTGGGGGTTTCTTTGATAATCAAACGGCCTTTGGAGTCTCTGACCACGAACATAAAGGGCAGCGAGGTGGTATTGTCCGCGGCCTATCGTTATCACAAAAAGATATTGATTACCTCTACCTCAGAGATTTACGGCAAGAATGTCCAGGGGCCGCTGAAGGAGGCAGACGATAGGATCTTGGGTTCGCCTTTAAAGAGCCGCTGGAGTTATTCCACGGCCAAGGCCATCGATGAGATATTGGGTTATATCTATTGCAAAGAAAAGGGCTTGCCGGTGGTGATCGTCCGCTTGTTCAATACCGTAGGCCCGCGCCAGACCGGGGCCTATGGTATGGTTATCCCGCGTTTTGTCTCTCAGGCCCTGGCGGACAAAGATATCACCGTTTACGGCGACGGAGGGCAGTCGCGTTGTTTCCTGCATGTGGGAGATACGGTAAATGCCTTGATAAAGTTGATGGGTAATTCCGCGGCCGTAGGAGAGGTGTTCAATATCGGCAGCCAGCAAGAGGTAACGATCAAAGACCTGGCCCAACGGATTATCGCGGCCTGCGCCAGCCGTTCGCGGATTGTTTATATCCCTTATGACAAGGCCTACGAACAGGGCTTCGAGGATATGCGTCGCCGCGTCCCGGATACGTCCAGGGTCAACGGCTTAATCGGCTTCCGGCCCACATTTGACTTAAATGATATCATAAAAGACGTGATAGAATTTTCCCGAAAGGAGTTAAGTTGACATCTGCGGTTCAACCGCAGATGTCAACTTATCAACCTTTGCGCTACCAACTGAACGCTTATAAGCCGTCTTTTGCCCGTATGCTGCGTCGGGGCACCCATCCAGTGGATGGGTCGCGCGCCTTGCCTACGGACAAAATTCCGGCTTCTAATCTGTTCATTTGGTAGCGCAAAGGTTGATAACTAATATAACGAAACAAATGACCCAAATAGAGTCGGCGCGAAAAGGTATTGTTACGCCCGAGGTTCGTCACCTGGCGAAGCGGGATGGGGTGGCTTCTTTGTCGCTGTCGCGTAATATCGCCCGCGGCCGGGCCGTGGTATTGTCTAATAATAAAAGGCGGCCGAAGAAGGTTTGCGCCGTAGGGCTTGGCCTGCGCACCAAGATAAACGCTAACATCGGGACATCTCCAGACAAAGACAGCATTTCCCTGGAACTTAAAAAACTGCGGGTTGCCCTGGATTATGGCGCGGATGCGGTTATGGATTTAAGCATCGGCGGAGATCTGCCGCGTATAAGAAGGCGAATTATCGAGTTGTGTCCGGCGCCGCTGGGCACCGTGCCGATATACGAAGCGATGGTTTACTCGCAACGTAAATACGGGACATTTCTCAAGATGACCGAGGATGATATGTTCGGGGTCCTGCAGGGGCAGGCCGAAGACGGTGTGGATTTCTGGACCATCCATTGCGGGGTGACCCTGTCTGTGCTTAAGGCGTTACGAAACAAGAAACGCACTTTGGGTATCGTTAGTCGTGGGGGCGCGGCGCTGGCGCGCTGGATGAACGTCAATCACAGGGAAAATCCTTTTTATGAAAATTTTGATAAAATTCTGGAAATTTCCCGAAAATATGATATTGTATTAAGTCTGGGGGATGGGTTGCGCCCGGGGGCGATATCCGATGCCAGCGACAGCGCGCAGATTGCGGAGTTGCGTGTTTTGGGTAAACTGGCCCAGCGTTCCCGTCGGGCCGGAGTTTCGGTGATTATCGAAGGGCCGGGGCATCTGCCCCTTGATCAGGTAGAGCAAAATGTACGTTGGCAAAAAGAGGTTACCCGCGGCGCGCCGTTTTATGTCCTTGGGCCTTTGGTTACGGATATTGCTCCGGGTTATGACCATATCAGCGGGGCAATCGGCGGGGCAATTGCCGCTCGGGCCGGGGCAGACTTTTTATGTTATGTTACCCCGGCTGAACACCTTAGGCATCCCTCGGTAGACGATGTCCGGGAAGGGGTGGTTGCCGCGCGCATTGCCGCGCACAGCGCGGATATCGTAAAACTAAAGGCCGCCCGCAGGCAGGATGACCTTATCTCCCGCGCCCGCAAAAAACGAGATTGGAACAGGCAGATGGCCCTGGCCCTGGACCCGCTAAAAGCGCGGGAATATCGTCGTAGCTCCCGGCCGCACACCCCGGATGTCTGCACGATGTGCGGGGATTATTGTTCGATCAAGTTAGATAAGTGAATTACAGGCCACAAGCCCATATGAGTAAGAGTAGAGAGAAGAGAGGTTCTTTTGTGTTTCGGGACTTTGTCCCGAAACCAATCCTGATGCAGGCCTGCAGATAGACTTCGGGACATAATCCCGAAGCCAATACTCTCTACTTTCTACTTGCTACTCTCTACTCTATTTATGCGGGTGTAATTCAATGGTAGAATGGCAGCTTCCCAAGCTGCTTATGGCGGTTCGATTCCGCTCACCCGCTCTTTTTATAGCAAACGTATTAAGTAATTTGTCATTGCGATCCGAAGGTGAAGCAATCTTAGGGGGCGCTAAATAGTACGATTATTCGTTAACTGGATATATTTTATGTTCAATAATATTTCTCAAATAATAGAAGATGTTCGTTGCGGCCGGATGGTTATTCTCGTCGATGATGAGGATCGGGAAAATGAGGGCGATTTGGTCATTGCTGCCTGTTTTGTCCGGCCGGAGGATGTAAACTTTATGGCCAGGTATGCCCGCGGCCTCATCTGTATATCTATGGAGGAGAAGCGGTTGAGGCAGCTGGAGCTTTACTCTATGCGCGGGCCAGCCGAATACGAAGATGGTTATTCGACGGCTTGGATGACCTCCGTGGACGCCCGTTGCGGGGTGACTACAGGTATATCGGCCCGGGATCGCGCCCGCACTGTCCAGGTTTTACTTAGCCCTAAGTCTAAACCACAAGATCTTTCCCGGCCGGGCCACCTTTTTCCCCTGCAGGCGAAAGACGGTGGTGTGCTTGTGCGCGCCGGGCATACCGAGGCCAGCTTAGATCTGGCCCGGATGGCTGGGTTGTATCCGGCGGGGTTAATCTGCGAGATTATGAATGAGGACGGGACTATGGCTCGCGTCCCGCAGTTGATAGAGTTTGCGCGAAAATTCGGCCTGAAGATTGCCACGATTGCTTCGTTAATTGAATATCGGCGCCGCACGGAAAAACTTGTTAAGGCTGCGGCAGAGACAACCCTGCCTACGCAGTGGGGCGATTTTCGCCTGGTGGTTTATGAGTGTATAATAGACGGCAGCCATCATATCGCTCTGGTAAGGGGCGAGCCGGGAGAAACGCCGACATTGGTCCGGGTGCATTCTCAGTGCTTGACCGGAGATGTATTCGGTTCGCAACGTTGCGACTGCGGCCAGCAATTGCATCGGGCAATGGAGATGATAAGCAGAGATGGCCGGGGAGTCATCCTTTATATGCATCAGGAAGGCCGGGGGATTGGCCTGTTGAATAAAATCCGCGCTTATTCCCTACAGGATAAAGGCCTGGATACGGTAGAGGCAAACTACGCCCTGGGTTTTGCCCCTGACTTGCGGGAATATGGTATAGGGGCGCAGATCCTTGCCGATTTGGGGTTGCGTAAGGTGCGGCTGTTGACGAATAATCCCCGTAAGATTATCGGGCTGGAGGGTTATGGCCTGGAGATAACCGAACGGGTGCCGATTAAGGCGAAAACACAGGATTTGAATCGTCGTTATCTGCAGACAAAGAAGGAAAAACTGGGGCATTTGTTGTAAAATGGAGGGGGACGATGGGATTGACGAAGGTCACGGTGACTGTTTCTAATCTTGCGAAGTCTCATCCGGGATACAGTTCATCGTTCTTGGTCGATACCGGGGCTATTGATTGTATGGCCCCGTCTAAAGAGCTGACTAAGGCGGGAATTCGGCCCGAAGGAAGAGAGGTATATGAGTTAGCCAATGGACAGCCGGTAGAATATGAATATGGTTTTGCCCGGGTTTCTTTTATGGGTTCGGAGACCGTAACGCAGATAATTTTTGGCCCCGATGATGCCGAGCCTATCTTAGGCGTCGTGGCCTTAGAAAATGTCGGTATTGCCGTTGACCCGACATCCAAAGAATTAAAGAAGATGACCGCCAAGGCATTAAAAACTCAGTTTGCGCATTGTGTTTGTGACTTGTAGTTCGGATTTGCAGTTCGACATACTCACTGCAGATTGTCGAAGAATTATTCGCGGAGGTGATGTATGGTTAAGACGATAAGCGGGAATGTGATGGCTGAAGGGAAGAGGTTTGCCGTTGTGGCCGCGCGGTTCAATGATTTTGTCGGCAAGGAGCTGGTTGCCGGTTGCCTGGATACACTGGCCCGGCATGGCGCCGAGGATAAGGATGTGGAGTTGGTTTGGGTCCCGGGGTGTTTCGAGATACCGGTGTCGGCGGCCAAACTTGCGGCAACGAAAAGGTTCGATGCGGTAATCTGCCTGGGGGTGGTAATCAGAGGAGCCACGCCGCACTTCGAGTATATTGCCGCGGAGGTGGCCAAGGGCGTGGCCAACGTCGGGCTGAACAGTGGCCTGCCGGTTATTTTCGGGGTAATTACCGCAGACAGCATAGAACAGGCTATCGAGCGCGCCGGCAGCAAAGACGGCAACAAGGGCCGTCAGGCTGCGGTTAATGCTATCGAGATGGCCAATTTGTTAGGGCAGATATAGCTGATGCGACAACGGACCCTGGCGCGGGAATGCGCGCTGAAGATTATTTATTGGCTGGATATAGGCCGATGCGGTTTGGATGAGGCCTGGGATGGATTTTGGCA
This sequence comes from Candidatus Omnitrophota bacterium, assembly GCA_046757595.1. Lineage (GTDB taxonomy): Bacteria > Omnitrophota > Gorgyraeia > Ghiorseimicrobiales > Ghiorseimicrobiaceae > JBHHYQ01. The sequence goes on along the minus strand of JBHHYQ010000008.1, from coordinate 11,018 downwards.
ATGCTACGAGGCGGGCCTGGATAAGCCGTCGCGGGAATTCAGCAAAATCTTAGTCTGCGGGGTAAGCGAGAATCTAAAAGACATCGATGCAAAGATCGAAGGTTTAGCCGCTAACTGGGATATTGGCCGTATGGCCGTAGTCGAGCGCAATATCTTAAGGATGGCCGCATTCGAGATATTGTTCCTGCCCGATATCCCCCGCAAGGTCTCCATAAACGAGGCTATCGACCTGGCAAAGAAATACGGCGACAGGGATTCGGGAAAGTTTGTTAATGGCATACTGGATAAGATAAATACAGAGGACGCCCTTCGATTGCGCCCTTCGGTAAACTCGGGGCTTTGCTCAGGGCAGAAAAGATGAACGAGGGATGTGAGAAGAGAGAGAGATGATATCCGGTATATGTCGCAGGCCATAGCCCTGGCCCTGAAGGCAAGAGACCCCCGTCCCAATCCTTATGTCGGGGCATTGTTGGTTAAAAATGGCCGGGTGATTTCCCGCGGGTTTCATCGCGGGCCCGGACGGCCGCATGCCGAGGTTGTGTGCCTGAAGGCGGCGGGAAGACGAGCGCGCGGGGCCGTCCTTTATGTAACCCTTGAGCCCTGTCGGCATTTCGGCCGCACCCCGCCCTGCGCCCCGGAGATAATAAAGGCCGGGGTTCGGCGCGTGGTCGTGGCCGGCGCCGACCCCAACCCCTTGAATTGCGGGCAGGGGATTAGGCAGCTGCGCCGCGCCGGCATCGAAGTGACCACGAATGTATTGTCCGTCGAGGCGAAAGAGACAAACAGGGCATTTTTTAAATATATCACCCGCGGGATGCCCTATGTTTGCCTTAAGCTTGCCCAGAGCCTGGACGGGAAAATAGCCACGCGCAGTTTTCGCTCGCGCTGGATAACGGGAGGGCAAAGCCGCAAGTTTGCCCATCGTATGAGAAGGGACTTCGATGCGATAATGGTCGGCAGCAATACATTGTTGCAAGACGACCCGGGGTTATGCGGCGCGAGCAAGAATATCAAGATAGTGGTAGATACTAATCTTAAGGTTTCTCTCGGGGCAAAGATATTCGAACAAGGCGAGGTCATTATTGCCACTTGCGCCAAAAGAGGCATTCGTCGAAAAAGGCAATGGGGGAAAATGGCGCGCATAGTCGTTATCGAAAGAGACGACGACCGGCGGGTGGACCTTAAGGCGCTGATGTTTGAGTTGGCCGGGCAGGGCATCTCCAAGATATTGGTAGAAGGGGGAGGGGTTTTGGCCGGTTCGCTGTTGGACGCGAGATTGGTGGACGAGGCGATGTTTTTTATCGCGCCGAAGATTATCGGCGGCCGTGATGCCCCGGGTTCGGTTATGGGGCAAGGGGCATTGTATCCGGACAAAGCGATTGAATTAGGGCAGGTAAGCTGGCAAAAAGTAGGAGATGACTTTTTGCTCCGGGGATATATTATCAACCCTTGACTTACTAATGCGCAATTTAGAAGCCAGGATTTTGCCCGTCGGCAAGGCGCGCGGCCCATCCACTGGATGGGCGCCCCGCGGGTACCCGGACGAAAAGGACGGGTCGGCCTAGCGGTGGCGCTTCGAGGCTAAGCCTCGATAGTCGTAAATAAAGTAAATTGCGCCGGGTTTTTATTCGTATTATTGGTTGTTGCGGCAACGAATTGCGCGAATTGCGGGAAAACAAGCCTCTTGATTTGGCAAGGATGTGTTTCTGGGTGGTGTTCCGAAGCGCAAAGGGGTAGGGAATGACCTGTTTCGGGAAGGATTCCCGAAACACAAAGCAGGAGAATCTTCTGCAACGTTCACTCCGTTTGTAACATTACCAGTCTATGCATTTTGCCAATATTTGGTTATTGTTTTTGATCCCGGTTATCCCGGTGTTGGTGTATTATGTCCAGAGGAAAAGGCCTTCTTGCGCCTTGCGGTTTTCCTGGCGGGGGCTTTGCGCCGACATCAGACCGTCTTTAAGAGTAGTCTTTAGCCGCAACCTTATTTTGCTGCGCGGGCTGATATTATTGTTGTTGGTTTTGGCTTTGGCCCGGCCCCAGGCCAGGCAGGAGGCAGACAAGGTGCGCAGCGAAGGGATCGCTATTGTCCTGGCCCTGGATGTCTCGACGAGTATGCTGGCGGAGGATTTTCGCCTCGAGGGCAAGCGGGTGAACAGGTTGGAGGCGGTCAAGGATGTGGCGCGGGATTTTATCCGCGGCCGGGACAATGATACTATCGGTATCGTCGTGTTTGCCGGCCGCGCCTACAGCCTTTGCCCGTTGACTTTGGATTACGGCTGGTTGCTTAAAAACCTGGCGCGGATAAAGATCGGGATGATCGAAGACGGAACCGCCGTAGGGTCGGGCCTGGCCTCGGCCCTAAACCGCCTCAAGGACAACCCGGCCCGGAGCAAGGTGGTTATTCTGCTTACCGACGGCCGCAACAATGCCGGAGATATTTCTCCTCAGACTGCGGCTGAGGCCGCCAGGGCGCTTAAGGTCAAGGTCTATACCATTGGCGCCGGGACAAAGGGCTTGGCCCCTTATCCGGCAAAAGATTTTTTTGGCAACAGGGTTTACCAGCCGATGCCGGTAGATATAGACGAAGACACCTTGATTAAAATTTCTGCGGATACGGATGGGAGGTATTTCCGCGCCACAGACACTAAATCCCTGCGCGAGATATACAAAGAGATAGACCGTATGGAAAAGGCCCCCATAGAAGAACAGGGTTATGTGGAACACAAAGAACTGTTCGGCCGTTTCTTATTCGCGGGATTAATCTTATTATTATTGGAGATTGCGCTGAAAAACACGATATTTAGCAAGATGCCATAATAGCGCCCGGTGAGTAAAAGTTATCAAGATCGGCCCTGATGCGGATAAGATTATATTTCTTATCAACCCTTGACTTACTAATGCGCAATTTAGAAGCCAGGATTTTGCCCGTCGGCAAGGCGCGCGGCCCATCCACTGGATGGGCGCCCCGCTCTCCCCGCGCGGCGATAAAATCATTGATTATTTTTTCTAATTTGCTATAATTAGACTAGAAAAAGTGTGGGGTTAGATGAAGATCGGCAGATAACGGGTAATATTTATGGAATACGACTTTAAATATATCGAGGATAAATGGCGGAGGTTTTGGCGAGAGAAAGGTGTCTTTCGCGCCGCGCGGGACAAGGGGCGCAGGAAGTATTACTGCCTTTCGATGTTCCCTTATCCCTCCGGCAAGATACACATCGGGCATATCCGCAACTACACCATCGGGGATGTGATTGCCCGCTATAAGAAGATGCGCGGTTATAATGTCTTGCACCCTATGGGCTTCGATGCCTTTGGCCAACCCGCGGAGAATGCGGCGATAAAACACGGCGTCCATCCCCAGGACTGGACCTACAAATGCATAGATTGGATGCGCAAAGAACTCAAGGGGATGGGGTTTTCTTATGATTGGGAACGGGAGGTAATCACCTGCGCCCCGGAATACTACAGGTGGAACCAGTGGATATTCCTTAAGATGTTCCAACGGGGGCTGGCTTACAAGAAGTTATCCAAGGTCAATTGGTGCCCGCAGTGCCAGACGACCTTAGCCAATGAAGAGGTGGGAGAGGGCAAATGCTGGCGTTGCCATAGCGAGGTTGCGCAGAAGGACTTAGAGCAGTGGTATCTTAAGATTAGCCATTATCAGAACTCCCTCCTGCAGGGGTTGGAAGGCTTAAGGCGCTGGCCGCGCTCGGTGCGGATAATGCAGGAAAACTGGATTGGCAGGAGCCAGGGGTGCGAGATATATTTTTCTTTGCTCGATACGCGGGAGAACCCTGTTGTCGAAGAAGGCGGCGCGCTTTCCGTATTTACCACCCGTATAGACACCTTGTTTGGGGCAACCTATGTCGTCCTTGCCCCGGAACATAAGCTAATCTCCCGGTTGGGCGCCCGGATTTCAAATCGCGAGGAGATAACGCGTTACGTTCAAAAGGCCAAAGAAAAGACGCGGCGCCAGAGGATGGAGGAAAAAGATAAAAGCGGGGTAGAGATTAAAGGGATAAAGGCCATAAACCCGGCCAACGGAGAGGCAATCCCGATATGGGTAGCAGACTATGTATTGACCGACTATGGCACAGGGGCGATTATGGCTGTTCCCGCCCATGACCAACGGGATTTTCTCTTCGCCCGGGAGCATAGCCTGCCGATACGGGTCGTTATCCGCAGGGAGGGGGGCGCTGATGGCAGCCAAGATGGACTGTCCGCTGCCTACGAGGGAGACGGGACGCAGGTTTGTTCGGGGAGATTTGATGGCCTGCCCAATCAAAAGGCCAAACAGGAAATCGCCCTTTGGTTGGAGAGACAGGGCAAGGCCAAACAGACTGTCCATTATCGCCTGCGCGATTGGCTGATCTCCCGCCAACGTTATTGGGGCACGCCTATCCCCATAGTTTATTGCCCGCAGTGCGGCATAACGGCCGTGCCCTACGACCAACTTCCCGTATTGCTCCCCGAAAAGGTTAAGATTAGCGGCAAAGGCGGCAGCCCCCTGGCAAAGGCAGAAGGGTTTGTCCGGGCAACCTGCCCTAAGTGCGGCGGCCAGGCGCGCCGCGAGACAGACACGATGGCTACATTCATTGATTCTTCCTGGTATTTTCTCCGGTTCTGTTCTCCCGATAACCGGGATTTTCCTTTTGACAAACAGGAGACGGATTACTGGATGCCGGTCGACCAGTATATCGGCGGTATCGAACATGCCGTCCTGCACCTGCTTTATTCCCGGTTCTTTACCCGTTTTTTCCAAGAGGAAGGCCTGCTTTCCTGCCAGGAACCGTTCGATTGCCTGCTTACCCAGGGCATGGTCTTAAAAGACGGGGAGGTGATGTCCAAGTCCAAAGGTAATATCGTGGCCCCGGACGAGATAGTGGAAAAATACGGGGCCGATACCCTGCGGATGTTTATCTTGTTTGCCGCGCCGCCGGATACGGAGCTGGAATGGAACGATCGGGCCATAGACGGGGCAATGAGGTTTCTGCTGCGGGTGTGGAGGTTGGTTATAAGAGCGCAAGAGCAACAGCAGCGCGCAGGAGCGCAGGAGCGCCCGCCACAAAGCGTCGGCGAGGCGGCGAGACAAACAGGGACGCAGGATGATAGGCTTAATCGCAAGCTGCACCGGACGATAAAAAAGGTTACCGAGGATATGGAAGGTGGGTTTAAGTTCAATACCGCGATTAGCGCGATAATGGAACTGGTAAACGAGGCCTATAAACACTTCCCGCATGGCGATGCAGACAAGACGGTGTTGAAGACCATGGCCTTGCTTTTGGCCCCGTTCGCGCCCCACTTTGCCGAGGAGGCCTGGAAGATGTTGGGCGAGAAGCCAAGTATCTTCGATGCCCCCTGGCCGCAATACGACCCCCGGTTTATAGAAGCGGATAATGTTACCATAATCATTCAGATTTGCGGCAAGGTCAGGGCAAAGATAGATGTCCGGCGCAACGAAGACGAAGACAAGATAAAAGGCCTGGCATTGCGCGATCCGGCAATAAATAAATGGCTGGATGGACAGAAGGTCAAAAAAATCGTTCTCGTGCCCAATCGTTTGGTGAATTTGGTAATATTAGATTTATCAACCGGAGTTTTTTGTCGGTATCAGGACGATATTATAATATTCGGTAAACCTTATTGACTTTTTGTTAATAATGTATTATTATAAATATCGGCTCTTCTCCAAATTATAGTGGTACAGGCATAGTTTTTTCCCTGGGGTCGATGGTGTCTACATTTCTGCTATATTATTTCCTGTTTGGGTGTTTACATACAAACGTAGGACGAAGAAAGTTTATTTGAATTCCGCGAAGAAGAAATAAAAGGCGAATATAATGATTGAGAGGGCAAAGAAAGCGAAATGTGGGCGAGGTTCGCCTTTCCGGAGAAGAATTTCAGATTGGCAATGACCGGGATAGCCTGACTACGGCAATCTAAGAATGTTGCGTGGGAATGACCTTGCGAGTTTAATTTAAAAATCTTTTTTCAGCGGGCCATAATTATCGTTAATGTTTTTTAGGCAATGCGCAACACGCGCTACGAGATACGCGTGATGCAATACGAGATAAAATATGTCTATACATCCCACAGCAATAATTTCCCCCCAGGCGAAGTTGGGCCAAGGTGTTCGAGTGGGGGCTTATGCCATGATTGAGGGTGATACGGTAATTGGCCCTGGCACGGAAATAGGCCCTCATTGTCATATCTGCCGAAACGCCAACATTGGAAAAAATTGTCGTATCTTTACCGGGGCGGTTATCGGAAGCATCCCTCAGGATCTTAAGTTTAGGGGGGAAGAGAGTTTTTTGGAGGTCGGCGACAACAATATAATCCGCGAGTATGCAACCATCAACCGGGGAACGGATAATGGCGGTAAGACGATAGTCGGCTACGGTAATTTAATTATGGCATATTCTCATATTGCTCATGATTGTCGCATAGGAGATGGGTGTGTTATTGCCAATGGCGGAACTCTGGCCGGACATGTTAACATAGAAGACAGGGCGATAATTGGGGGGTTAGTGGCAATACACCAGTTTACTCGTGTTGGACGGCTTTCTATTGTCGGCGGATGTTCTAAAGTTATTCAGGATGTTCCGCCTTATTCTACCTGTGATGGCCATCCGGTTAAAGTTTATGGTTTGAATTTGCTGGGTCTGAGAAGGGCAAAATTAGGCAAAGAGGACATTCATCGGCTAAAGGCGGCATTCAGAATTTTATTTTTTTCCCGCCATATTTTGTCAAGGGCGATAAAAGACGTTGCAGAAAAGATTCCTGCCTCTCCGTATATTTCTTATCTGCTGGATTTTGTCAGTATGTCTCGGCGGGGTATCTGTAGAGCCTGTTGAGCGTTGTATTACGTTTTTGTTTCTCTTGCGCTATTTTCGTTCTTTCAGTAATTCCTGCTCCTTCGTCATTTTTTCATCTCTAGCCGTTTATTCTCGTCTTGTTGTTTCCGCGGAAGCGGGAATGACAAGGGTTAGAAGCGGGAATGCGGGGGGCATGAAAGCCTGCTTAATGCCTGCGGGCATGACACCGGGGGATGGTATTTGGGCATGATGCTATAATAACAGAGAAAGATAAAAGCAAAAGACAAACAATATGAAAATATTGGTAGTTGAAGACGATAATAATATTTTACTTGGTATCGTGGATAATCTTAAGATTGAGGGCTATTCCGTAGTTATCTCCCGGGATGGCCAGGCGGCATTGAAGCAGGTCGAAGAGCGCAACCCCGATCTTATTATTTTGGATGTGATGCTTCCTAAGATGACCGGGTTCGAAGTGTGCCGGCAACTAAAATCGCGCGGGGTCAATACACCGATTATTATCTTAAGCGCCCGTGGCGAAGAGGCAGACAAGGTATTGGGGCTGGAGTTGGGGGCAGATGATTATATTACCAAGCCGTTTAGCCCGCGCGAGCTTTTGGAGCGGGTAAAGGCGGTGTTGCGTCGTGTAGAGCGACAGAAATCTCCGGTTGAGATCTATTGTTTTGGCGAGGTAAGGGTTGATTTTCGCCGTCGAGAGGTAAATATACTTTCACGTGGCATAATCGGATCGAAAAATGGGGAATTGGTAAAACTTACCAATGCTGAATTTAGGATATTGAGCCTGCTTGTTTCCTGTCGTGGAGAACCGGTGAGTCGGCATAAGATATTGGCGGATATATGGGCCGAAGATGTTACGACCCGAACCGTGGATACGCATATCTGGCATCTGCGGGAGAAGTTGGAGCCTGACCCGTCGCGCCCAGAACATATTATTACTGTGCATAGGATTGGATATAAGTTACTATAGAGCCCGAGTGCGCACATAAAAAATTACAAAGTCATATTTAACCACGAAGCGCAACACTTATTGACCTTTGACTTACAGCGCTTTGTTAATCTTCAGGCCAGTTTAGGCTCTTTCGCGTAATTAGTGTTCCCTGTTTCAAGGTATCGGGAGATGTTTCACGCAAAAAACAAAACATCCCCTTTGTGTTCTTTGCGGTTGATTTTATATCTTTTTTGTCTTCTATCGGTAACTAATTTCATAGCGCGCTAGCGCGCTATGAAATTAGTTTTAGACAGCCACAGCGTGATGCTTTAATATTATGCCAGAACTTAAATCACTTTTGATGTTAAGCATAGAGAAGAAGGCTTCGGACCTGCATTTAACCAATAATGCCTCTCCGATATTGCGCATAGACGGAAGATTGACGCATATGGATATGCCTAAGTTGAATAAGGACGAGACCAAAGAATTGATCTATAGTATGCTTAGCGAGGAACAAAAGCAGATCTTCGAGCGGGATTTGGAGTTGGACCTGTCTTTGTCTCTGCCTGGCCTGGACAGGTTTCGGGTTAATGTCCATATGCAGCGGGGGGTGGTAGAGGCCGCGTTTCGGCGTATCCCCCTGGTTATACCCGAGATTGAAGGGTTAGGGCTGCCGGATGCGGTCTTGGGCCTGGCAAAGTTGCCCAATGGTTTGGTTCTGGTAACCGGGCCTACGGGGGTGGGCAAGACTACCACGCTTGCGGCAATGGTGGACTCTATCAATAAAGAACGGGAGTGTATGATCGTTTGCATCGAAGACCCTATAGAGTTTATTCATACGAATAAGAAAAGCGTCATCAAGCAACGGGAGGTATATTCCGATACCAAATCCTTTGCCGAGGCCCTGCGGCACGCCCTGCGCCAGGACCCGGATGTCATCGTCGTGGGAGAGATGCGCGATTTGGAGACTATTTCCACTGCCTTAACCGCGGCCGAGACCGGGCACTTGGTCCTGGCAACATTGCATACCCCGGATGCCCCCCAGACCATCCAGAGGATTATCGATGTCTTCCCCTCCCATCAGCAGCAGCAGGTGCGTATGCAATTGTCCGATTGTCTGCAGGCCGTGGTCTCGCAACTGCTTTTGCCCTGCGCCTCGGGCCAGGGGCGGGTTTTAGCCTGCGAGGTGATGATTGGCACGCCGGGCATCAAGAACCTTGTGCGGGAACAAGAGATAGAGCAGATTCCCACGCTTATCCAGACCGGAGGAAGGTATGGTATGCGCACGATGGATAAGTCGTTAAAGGAGTTATACAAGAAAGAGGTTATATCTTACGAGACGGCCGTAACCCGGGTCAAAAATCCTCAGGAATTCCGAAATCTTTGAGGTTTCAGGCTACAGGCGGCAGGTTTTGTGTTTCGGGATTGTGTCCCGAAACAGGGAACCTTGAGACTTTATTATGATAACCGGAAAAGCGATAAAGGTAGGCGACGACATAAGTACGGACCTGATTATCTCCGGGAGGTATAAGTTTGCCATAACCGATATGCGCGAGCTGTCGCGGCATTTATTCGAGGATTTGGAGGAGGGTTTTGTCCGTCGCATAACCCCGGGCAAGACCATCCTCGTCGCCGGGAAAAACTTTGCTATGGGTTCGTCTCGGGAGCAGGCGCCTTTGGTAATCAAAGAGGCGGGGATAGTGGCGGTCGTGGCCCAGAGCTTTGCCCGGATATTTTACCGTAATGCCTTCAATATCGGCCTGTGTTTGCTGGAGGCGGATACGACAAAGATTAGGCCCGGAGACAACCTGGCTATAGACCTGGACAAGTGCATACTTAACGATAAAACAGCCGGCCTTACTCTGACTTTAGGCTCGGTTGCCCCGATTTTGAAGACCCTGCTTGTCGACGGAGGGCTGGTGATGCACTTTAAGAAACACCGCGGGCTTAGGTTGATGTAGGACGCGGTTCTCGATTCTCGATGCCGGATGCCCGATGCTTGTCGCTCCTATAGTCTGCCGCCGGCAAAAGGGGGTGTTTTTTTGCCGAGATTGTAAACCAGGAGCATACTTAGATGTTGACATTTATCTCTACTTTGGCGGATAAGGTGTTAGGCGGGGGGGTGTTGAGCCCAAAGGAGGCATTGCGGTTTGTTGCCGCGGGCCCGCAAGATTTGGATGTGTTATTATTTTCTGCCTCGCGCATTAGGCGCAGATATCGCGGGGATACCGTAAACCTTTGCGCGATTACCAATGCCCGTTCCGGGCTGTGTCCGGAAAACTGCTCTTTTTGTTCCCAATCGCGGCATCACAACGCCCGGGTTGCCGTTTATCCTCTTGTCCCGGAGAAAGAGTTGGTGGAACGGGCGGATAGGGCCGTTGCGGCCAGGGCGCACAGGTTTTGTATCGTGACCAGCGGGCGCAGTGTGGGCGGAGACGAGCTGGGAGTAATCTGCCGGGCAATTGCCGCCATCAGGCAGAGGCACCCCGGGCTCAAGGTAGATGCCTCGTTGGGGATATTGTCCCTATCCCAGCTAAAAAGGCTGAAGGCCGCCGGGCTTAGTCGTTATAACCATAACCTGGAGACATCGGAGAGCCACTTTGGCCGTATCTGCACCAGTCACAATTATTCCGACAGGCTGAACACGGTTAGGGCTGTCCGACAGTCCGGGTTGGAGGTCTGTTGCGGGGGGATAATCGGCCTGGGAGAGGACGAGGCGCAAAGGATAGATTTGGCTTTTGCCTTAAAGGACCTGGATGTACATACCGTGCCGCTCAACTTTCTCAATCCCATCCCCGGCACTCCTACGGAGAGTTTCCCCGCGCTTAGCCCGTTTTCCCTTCTTAAGGCTATTGTCCTGTTTCGCTTTATCCTTCCCGATAAGGAGATAAGGATATGCGGCGGCCGCCAGACAGGCCTGCGCCGCCTGCAGCCACTTATCTTCTCTGCCGGGGCAGATGCGGTTATCATCGGGGATTACTTGACCACCCCCGGCAGCCCGCCGCAAGAGGATATCCGGATGATCGAAGACTTAGATTTGAAGATTGCCGGTTGAGATACAGTCTACAGGCCACAGGCTTACACTCCGAATTACGAACTACGAAATTCGAGTGTCGAGCGTCGAGAATCAGGCTCCTCAGGCAAACGAATATATGGATATCGAGAGAGAATTATTGATCTTTGTACTACCAGGTGAACAGATTAGAAGCCAGGATTTTGCCCGTAGGCAAGGCGCGCGACCCATCCAC